>NZ_WHOC01000073.1:0-113957 GCF_013141785.1 Paenibacillus germinis | reverse complement strand
TCATCACCTCCGTGTTTTTATAATACGACATACTACTATGTCTGTCAAGGTAGTATTTTTAATCAAATACTTTGTTTGAAAAGAAAAAAATATATTCATAACGATATAACACTTTGACCCCTCAGAAGAAGAATTATGTAATAATGTTTACTTAGTAGCAGATTCATTCTCGGAGTTTATCTTAAGTTTTCAAATAGTTGAGGATGAAAATACGAGCCATTCATCATGAGGAATAGTGGGGGGGTATTTAGTGCCAGACGGAGGTAAATAATTTAAAACGATATTTCAATACTTGGCTCCAAAAAACGGCTGCTTTGAGTTGCGTCACCTGCCGTTTAAAAAATATTTCGCATGATGTAGAAATTCATAGATATGGATCGTCATTATATTGAAGACATCTAACACCCCATTATGAATGCCGAGAGGAGCAATAACATGAATTACACACTGCTAATGTATGAAACGACGGAGGATTTCGCCAAACGAAACGATCCGATTCACAAGGAGGCATATGCCGCAAGCTGGGCCCATTATGTCAAAGCGATGCTCGATTCAGGCATTGTTGTAAACGGTGCAGGTCTCGAGGCCCCCGAAACCGCAACCACGCTTAGCCTCAGGGGTGGTGAATTGCTGGTTCAGGATGGCCCGATCACCGAAACCAAGGAACATCTTGGCGGTTTGATGATCATCGACGTGCCAGATTTGGACACCGCATTGGAATGGGCAGCACGTTGTCCCGGCAGCTCGGTTGAGGTTCGCCCTAACTTGCATCCAGTTTCATTATGAGCGCCATGCATGCTCATCAACTGATTGAACAGACGGCCCGTGATTCCTACGGCCGTCTGGTTGCTTTTCTGGCTGTGCGCTGGCGTGACCTAGCCGCAGCGGAGGATGCGCTTGCCGACGCTTTCCTGGCCGCGCTGGAATCATGGCCTGCGACCGGAGTGCCGGATAATCCCGAGGCCTGGCTGCTTACTGCTGCGCAGCGCAGACTGATCGACGGTACCCGGCATGCCCGAGTGCATGCCGGTGCGGAGCAGACTTTGATCGCAATGGCGAAAAATACGCAGCAATGGGCCGAACTCGAAGCGTCTTTTCCGGATGAACGGCTCAAGATGCTGTTTATTTGCGCCCATCCCGAAATTGATCCAGTCGTACGTACACCGCTCATGCTCCAGTCCGTGCTTGGCCTTGACGCAGCCCGCATTGCTTCTGCCTTCGTTGTTAAGCCTGCAACGATGGGGCAGCGCCTTACCCGCGCGAAAGCGAAACTGAAAAGCGACGACATTATTTTCGATTTGCCCGGAAAGGACGAATGGCCTGAGCGCCTTGAAGCTGTGCTTGAAGCTGTCTATGCAGCCTATGGAAGCGGCTGGGATGATGTGGCCGGCGTAGATCCACGCCGGAAAGGAATGGCCGAAGAAGCGATTTTCATGGGAAGACTGATTTTACGGTTCATGCCGGGGGAACCAGAAGCGCTGGGATTGATGGCGCTTATGCTGCACTGCGAAGCACGCCGCCATGTGCGGCGCAATGAGGCAGGTGACTATGTTCCGATAACTGAACAGGATCATTCTCGTTGGTCAGTCACGATGATCGAGGAAGCGGAGCATTGCCTGCGTGTTGCCGCGCAAGGGAACCGCATCGGGCGGTTCCAGCTTGAAGCGGCGATTCAATCCGTGCACGCCCAGCGTGCCTGGACTGGCCGAACGGAGTGGGAAGCGATCGCGTTGCTATACGAGGGGCTCGTGCGTATCGCGCCAACGATAGGCGCAATCGTCGGCCGGGCGGCAGCCGTTGCTGAGGCGCGTGGAGCCGAAATCGGGATGGCGCTGCTGGAAGAAGTGCCGGCCGATGCGGTCAAGAGCTATCAACCTTATTGGGCGCTGAGCGCCCATTTGTTCAAACGGATGCAGAGATTCGAAGAGGCCCGTGCCGCATACAGCCGCTCCATTGGACTGTGCATGGATCCTTCCATTCGCGCGTTTCTGGAGAAGCAAGCTGGAGAATGTTAGTTGTCAGGTCTGTCATACTTTGCCGATTTCGTTGACGGCTGTGCCATAGATAACCCGTACCCGCTGATGATCATCTGCGCAATGAAGGCCATATATGTGGTATCCAGAGCATGAACGATGCGATTGAGGAATGCGATTTCAATATCGGCTGTAAAAAAATTGTAGTCTGGCTTGGTCTCAGAAGGTGGGCAGCTCGGCCCGCCGCTTCAACCACATCAAAGTCCCTGTTGTCATGTTGCGTAAGCGACTGGACAGGGGCTTTTTGTGTTAGCTCTTTCTTCAAACTTTCTTCAGAATTCCTTTATTTTTTTCTTAGCTCATTCTGCAGAATGTTTCGTTACGATAGATGCATCGTAAGATAACGAGAGGAGAGTTCTTTCATGATTAGAGCTATGCAAGAGCAGCTGTTGTTTCTATATAAATTCATAAGTGCGCCGAAGCAGATCGGCAGCGTCGCGCCGAGCTCCGTGTTTCTGGCCAAAAAAATGCTCGAACCCGTTCAATGGAACCAAGTAAGGAGCGTCGCCGAGCTCGGGGCGGGCACCGGCGCCATTACCAGACATCTGGCACAGGTTCTGCATGATGATGCAAAGGTTTTATTGTTCGAAAAAGACCTACAGCTGCGCAGTCAATTGTCTGCCCGGTTTCGGGACTTCGCTTGCTATGCCGACGCTTGCAGCATGCAGCCTGCCTTACGGAGAGAAGGAATAGACGGGCTCGATTGCATCTTGAGCGGCCTTCCGTTTTTTAATTTTCCGCCGGCTTTGCGCGAGCAATTAATGCACCAGATCGAAACGACGCTGAAGCCGGGCGGCTTGTTCATCGCCTTCCAGTATTCGCAGCAGATGCGGAAGCAGCTCAGCCAGCGATTCGAAATCGAGCACGTTCATTTTGTCCCTCTCAACGTCCCGCCCGCTTTCGTATACGTCTGCCGCAAAAGGGGGGGGGCTTGATGGACGCGATAAAAACCGACGCCAACAACTACGTCATATCGAAGCTTGCCACCTATTTTCCGCTTCTTTGGCTGCTTGCAATTCCGCTTTTGAACGTATTTTACGGTCTGCTGAATAACGGCAGCGGCGATGTTGGCAATCTGATGACCGATTTGGACAATCGGATCCCTTTCGTTCCAGTCTTTATTATTCCTTACTTGATCTGGTATCCGTTCATTTTCGGCATGTTCATCGTCTTCTTCCTGAAGGATAGAGCCGTCTACTACCGCAGCTTGATTGTCTTGTGCGCAGGGCTTATCTCCTGCTACCTTATTTATGCGGCGTATCAAACGACAGTACCCAGACCGCTCATGAATGACGACGGTTGGCTGACCGGGCTTGTGAAATTCGTTTATGCGACCGATAAGCCGTTCAACTGCTTTCCGAGCATTCATGTCCTGGCCAGCTACATCGTACTGAAAGCATCGTATCGCTGCAGCTTTGAGCGAATAGCGCGAACGGCGATTTTCATAGCCGCATGGAGCATCATCATCTCCACTTTGTTCGTGAAACAGCATGCGCTTCTGGACGTTGCTGGGGCCGTTTTGCTGACCGAAGCGCTTGTTTTCGCCGTGAAGCTAATCCGTTTTGAAAACCGCAAAACATCAAAGGAAGCTCGCGCGCATGAACTATGAATGGCTTCTGTCGCTCCTTCAGCAATTCGGTTATGCGGCGCTATTTTTTGCGCTATGACTCGGCATCGTCGGCTTGACGCCAGGCTACTTGCTCGGTCGGTATGTTGGAACACCTGTTTTGATGCGGTTGATGCGCAAGAAAAAAATGAAAAGTATTTTCTTTTTTCGGAGACGATTTCCCTAAAATATGGTAGCTTTGCAATAGGCATTAGTTATTTTTTTCCTATCATCCGGCATGTCATGCCTTATGTGGTCGGAGTCCACAACGTTACGTGGGTGATTATCCGCTTTTCGCACAAGGATAAACGCTTACCGGCGTCTTAGACGCTGGCTAAACTAAATACAAACAAACCTGGGACTAGGAGTGATCCAACTTGACAATAAGCGTTCTAGTCGCCGACGACGATCCGGAAATTCGCGACGTCATTCGTATCTACTTGCAAAATGAAGGCTACCGCGTTATTGAATCGGAGGACGGCGTTCAAGCACTTGAGCTGCTGCGACGTGAATCAGTTGATTTGATCATTCTGGACGTCATGATGCCGAATATGGATGGGATCAGAACTTGCTTCAAGATTAGAGAGATGACGAAAATTCCGATCATCATGCTCTCCGCCAAAAGCGAGGATATCGACAAAATAACGGGGCTTACGACCGGGGCGGACGATTATGTGGCCAAACCGTTCAATCCGCTGGAGCTGGTCGCAAGAGTCAAGGCGCAGCTGCGCAGGCAAATGTTCACCGGCGCGGCCGATCATCAGCTCAAAGCTTCCGATGACAGCGTAGTGGAGATCGACGACCTGGTCATTAACAAAAACAAGCACCTCGTGACGGTGCGCGGCCGGGAGGCGTCTCTTACACCGATCGAGTTCTCCATTTTGGAGCTGCTTGCCGGCCATCGCGGACAGGTGTTCAATGTGGAGCAAATTTATAGGAGCGTTTGGAAGGAAGATAAATTTTTGTCCGACAATACGGTGATGGTCCACGTGCGCAACATTCGCGAGAAGATCGAAGACAATCCGCGCGAACCGCGATTTATCAAAACGGTTTGGGGAGTGGGATATAAAGTTGAATAGAGACTTCTTTTCCCTCTTTAACTGGAAAAAGAGCATCAGGCTGCGTTTGCTTGGATCGCTTCTGTTTAGCCTTATCGTCTCTTTTTTCGGAACGTCCCTCATCAATAACATTTTGAGATTTATTTTGCCGCAGATTATCGCACCGAAGATTGAAGGCGCGGCTTTTTCCTTTGTTGGCGCGGCCTTTTCCTTCCTCTCGTTTTTGTTTTGCTTTTTGCTCATATTTTTCTTCCTGATGCGTCATATTGTCAGGCAAGTGAGAACTCTTGCCGACGGTCTCATGGCGATCGCCAAGGGGGATCTCAATTACCGGGTGCCCTTACCGGGCCAAGACGAGCTGGGGGAAGTCGCGCAGAACATCAATTACATGGCCGAGCAGCTTCAAAGCATGATGAAGAGAGAACGCCAGATCGAGACATCCAAAATGGAGCTGATCACGCATGTATCCCATGATTTGCGCACGCCTTTGACGAGCATCATCGGCTATTTGAACCTGCTCAAAAATGACGACTACCATGACCTGGACGAACACAAGCGGTACATCCATAACGCCTTTAACAAGACCCAACAAATGAAAAAGCTGATCGACGATCTGTTCGAGTATACCCGTCTTACCAGCGGCGACGCCAATCTTACCTTCCGGAAGATCGACCTTAACAGCCTCCTGGAGCAAATCATCATCGAGTTCGAGCCGATCGCGCAAGAGCACTCCCTTACGGTCAAGAAGGATTGGGAACAACAGCCCCTATTTGCCCATGTTGATGTTGAAAAGCTGGTGCGGGCAATCGATAACCTGCTCATGAATGCGCTCAAGTTTTCCTTGAAGCCCGGCGAAATTACGGTTCGGCTTGCCGAACACGACCATTTTATCGTGTTTGCGGTTGAAAATTGGGGAAGCCCGGTTACCAAGGAGCAGGAGAAGCTTTTGTTCGAGCGTTTTTATAAGGCGGAGCCTTCCAGACGCGATCGAGATGTGCCTTCGGGCGCAGGACTCGGTCTATCGATTGCGAACTATATCGTCGAGCTGCACGGAGGAAGAATCGGTCTGAAGCATGTGAACGGGCATTTCACTTTTTTTATTGAGTTGCCGAAAACGGCACAAATCACGAAGTACAATGGGAGCGATGAATTTATATGATGGTCGGACTTAGGCGATGAGTCTGGCGCAATTTCGAGGTAAAACTCAGACCTATGACAATGTCGCGATATATCAGGTACCCGAAAAAATATCATTAGGGCAATGCTTAAACTGTGGAATCGTCAAAATCAGATTCCCAGTTCAACCGGGAATACGCCCGTTATTCGGACGCCCGCCGATAAGTGATATCAAGAACCTGCGCGATTCTATGATGACTTAAAATTAAAACGCTTGACTTTCGAATGAGATTAGACGGGGGCTTGACACGCATGTGATATATTAAAGAAATAAAAACCGAGGTTTGTAGAGTTATTTATTAAATTGTTGTTTGTTTGAAGGAGGCAAGTATGTTTCAGTATATGGATCAACACTACGAGGCAGTTGATTTTAGCGGGCGGGATTTAAGATACGGCGAACTCATTCGCTGCACTTTTAAACGTTGTACATTTACTAGCAGCTCGATGGAGGAAATCACGATAAACCAATGCCGGTTCATAGAATGCAATTTTCGCGGAGCTTCGTTGAATGGTTCGATTCACACGGAATCAGCTTATGAAAACTGTAATTTTGCTGAAGCTAATCTCTTCGTTTCAGAATTTAACCATTGTAAAATGACAGGCTCAGACTTTGCAGGCGCACAATTGGATGGTGTTACCTTGGTTCAAGGGGATTGGTCCTATACAAATTTGAGACAAGCCAGGTTAGCAAAACAGGCTATGCGAGGAGTCCGTTTTTATGGAGCAGATCTTTCTGATGCTAATCTGGAGAAGGCTGATCTAAGAGATTGCGACCTGACAAGTGTGATTTTTGGAAAAGCAAAATTGCAGGGTGCGGACTTGCGTGGCGCTAAAATGGATGGTATCGATTTTAAAACGCTTGTTGTCAAAGGCGCACGGATGGACAGAGAACAAGCTGTTGCTTTTTTGCGTTCACACGGTGCGAAGATTGATTGAATTTCTCGATTTTTCGCTAATGGAGAAAAATAGCTGAAGAAAACCGCCTAATCAGTAGGCGGTTTTTTAGCAGGGTCCGCGTTAATCGGTACATTGGAAATAGTCGTTGTTCGTCGTGTAATGCACATCATCCTGGTAATCACCGAATCCCCTGGTGTTGCTGAGCGTCCATGAACCCGTATAAGTAACAGCTGGCAGCGGAATATAATCACTACGGTGTTCGTTGAAGCTTTGTTAGAAATTCTCCAACACAATCTTTCCTATCGATCTACCTGCTTCCATTTTCTCATGTACGGCACGTAGGTTTTTTGCATTAATTGGTTCTAGGCGTTCATTTAAAGTGGTTGTTAACTTACCGTTATCGATTAAGTCAGCCAGTTCATTCAGTAGCTCGTGTTGTTTGATGATATCCTTGGTATGGAACATGGATCGGGTAAACATAAGCTCCCATACAAACGTGACACTTTTAGAAAAAAGTAGGTCCATATCCAAGCTTCCCGCCCAAGAAGCCTTATCTGCAGGAACGATTGAACATATCTTACCTTGGGGGGCTATGACCTCTGCCATATTCGCAAAATGTTGTACGGTGTCATTTAAGCAAAATATATAATCGACAGCCTCAAATCCAATATTCTTGAGTTGCGATGCAAAATGGCTATTGTGGTTGATTGTAAAATCTGCCCCGTGATTTTTAGTCCACTGAATTGACTCTGGGCGTGAAGCAGTACCTATTACAGTGAGACCTGCTAATTTGGCAAGTTGAGTTGCTATCGACCCTACTCCCCCTGCTGCACCGATAATGAGTATGCTTTTATTTTTATTTTCTTCTACGCTATGATGGATTCCTAAACGATCAAACAAACCCTCCCAGGCAGTAATTGAGGTAAGCGGTAAAGCGGCTGCTTGTGCGAAATCCAAACTCTTCGGTTTGTTTCCCACAATGCGTTCATCTACCAAGTGAAATTCACTATTACCTCCTGGTCGAGCCACACTCCCCGCATAATAGATCTCATCTCCAGGTTTAAACAACTGACATTCAGGTCCAACCTGTTCAACGATACCAGCTACATCCCAACCTAGAATTTTGGGTGATTCTTCTTCATAGTTGTTTTTCTCTCGCACACCCAAGTCGGCAGGGTTGACAGAGATGGCTTTTACTTCAACCAGTAGATCGCGTCCTGTAGGAACCGGTTTTTCCATATACAGATCAACAAGGCTCTCCGGGTCGGATATAGGGAGATATCGGTAAGCGCCGACGGCTTTCATTTTTTGGTGATTACTCATATTTTTTCTTCTTCCTTTCAAGTTGGTATATCGTACGTTTGAATTATATGTTGTATACTTACTTTTAGGAAGTAGGCATAATTTTATTATATAGTACTAAAAATCATACCATTGGAGGGAGATAGCGTAATGGGAGATCGAAGAAATAAATACGGTGCTAGCCCAAACATGGCAGGATGTCCTGTGGAGACAACTCTGGATGTCATTGGGGGGAAATGGAAAGGGATCATTCTCTATCATCTCATTGACGGAACGAAAAGATTTAATGAATTTCGACGTCTCAATCCGGGTATTACACAATTTATGCTTACACTGCAGTTACGGGAGCTTGAGCGGGATGGGATCATTCATAGAGAAGTTTATAAAGAAGTACCGCCTAGAGTGGAATACTCGCTTACTGATTTTGGAAAGACGTTAGTACCGATCATAGTATCTATGAAAGAATGGGGGGAGATTTATAAAACCAGACTTAACGAAATTAGAACGCCACAAGGGGAAGAGGTTTGAATGTTCAAAAGGGGAAAGGTTGACTTATCATGCTGAAACCCACAGTTTTTTTTGGAATGTCAAATTATTGCCATTGCTGCCATTAGTCTGTAGAATGTTTAGTAAATATCTGTTTATTTAAATGGCGAAAGTGTGTGATAGCATGGTAACGATAAAGGATATCGCGAATAAAGCGCAAGTTTCAAGTGCCACAGTTTCACGCGTTCTAAATAACGACATGACTTTGCAAGTTGCTGAGGAAACTAGGCAGCGAATTATTGAAGTTGCCAAGCAACTGGACTATAAAAAAACGAAATCACGTGCAAATAAGAACCTTGAAGTAGAAGCTGAAAAAAAACAAATCATCGGATTAGTTATCTGGGGCTCGGAACAGTTGGAGTCCTCAGATCCGTATTTCATGTTTATTCGTCAAGGAATCGGCAAAGAATGTGCAAAGCAAGGTATTACCGTTAACAAGGTGATGTTCATGGATGACTTCGATATGAATATCGCAGAGGAGTTGGATGGCTTAATCGTCATCGGCAAAGTGCATATCGATTTGCTGAGACAATCGACGCAGATACCGCATATTGTTTCGATCGATTATGTGTTAGATGACGAATACGACTCCGTTATGTTCGATCTGCGAAAAGCGACTAGACATGCTATGGATCACCTTTTTCAGCTTGGTCACCAAAAGATCGGCTACATTGGCGGAATCAGTTATATTCGCACGCTAGAGGGCAAAGTTCATAACATCGATGTACGTCAAAAAGAATACGAAGCGATCATGAGGGAAAAGGGATGGTTCGAACCAACTCACCTGTTTGTGGACGATTGGCGCACAGAGCAGGGCTACATTTTGATGAAGCAAGCATTAGAGTTGGATGATCGGCCAACTGCTTTTTTGATTGGCAGTGACCCAATGGCTATAGCCGCGCTCAAAGCATTGCAGGAATCTGATATTAAAGTGCCGGATGAGATTGCCATCGTAAGCTTCGATGACATTCCCCTAGCTTCGTTCGTTTCCCCTCCTCTTACAACCGTAAGGGTGCTTACGGAAGATATGGGAGTTACGGCTGTGAAGCTGTTGGTTGACCGTTTCAACGGCCGTGATGTTCCTCTCCATGTGACCATACCAACAAAACTTATCATACGTGAAAGTTGTGGAACAAAAATTGAATAGAAAAGAATCAAGAAGCCGTTCACTCAGATCTGTAAAGATTTGATGGATGGCTTTTTTAATTGAAATTTACTGAATGCCGAATAAAAAACAATTGAGAAAGTATCATTTAAATGCTAAAATCGAGTAAACATTTAGTAAATATATTTATTTTGTAATGGAGGAGCCAACATGAAAGATGAAGCTTTGAACAATTGCACGTTAGAGGTAGGTCCTTACCATTTTCAATTATCGGGCTGCAGCGAGCAGTTTCGCGGCTCGATGACTCGGACGAACGTTCAGGAAGGTGTAGAACTTATTCACATCAAGTTGGAAGGTGAGAACCTACAACAACCGCCCACGATCGAGTTAATTTGGCACCATCCAGGCATAGATATTCAGGGCAGTTGGTACCCTAGCGCATATCGTTCCAAGAGACTTCGTGTGGATTGGGAAGAAGGAGTCGTTTCCAAATCAACGTATTCGGCGCCAGTCTTTAGTTTATTTAACATACAGGGCAGCAACCGACTCACTTTCGCTTTCTCTGATGCGCTCAATTCCGTAGCCTTGTCAGCAGGTGTCAATGAGGAGACAGCCACTTTTCGCTGCGGGGTCAAGTTATTTTTTGAACCTAGTGCACCCATGTCTGTTTACGAAGCGACTTTGCGCTTGGACACGAGAGAGATGGCGTATTATGAATGCTTGGATGATGTTCAAAAGTGGTGGGTTTCCCTTCCCGGTTATACGCCTGCTATTGTACCTGAATCAGCTAAACTTCCCATGTATTCAACGTGGTACAGCTTCCATCAGCAGCTTACTTCGGAAGGGATAGAGCAAGAATGTAAGCTAGCCAAACAATTAGGCTGCGAAGCCGTCATTGTTGACGATGGCTGGCAAACGTCTGATAACACGCGTGGCTATGCCTATTGCGGAGACTGGGAAGTTTGTGAAGAGAAAATTCCCGATATGAAAGCTCATGTTGAATGTGTACATCAAATGGGTTTGAAATATCTGTTATGGTATTCGGTTCCTTTTGTTGGATTCAGGAGTAAGAATTGGGATCGCTTTAAAGACAAATTGCTAAAGACGATTGACAGCTTGCAAACAGGCGTACTGGATCCGCGGTATCCTGATGTACGAGAATTTATTATTAACTTGTATGAAACAGCGTTGGTGGAGTGGGATCTTGATGGCTTTAAGCTTGATTTTGTAGATAGCTTCGTTGGAACGGAAGAGACAATTTATAAGGAAGATAGCTCGATGGATTACATCTCAATTCCTGAGGCTGTAGACTGCTTAATGAGCAATATCATCGACAGGTTGAGACTCATAAAGCCTGATGTCATGATCGAATTCCGTCAAAATTATATCGGCCCCTTAATGAGAAAATACGGGAACATGTTTAGGGCAACGGATTGTCCGAATGATGCGATCGAAAATAGAATCAGAACGCTCGATGTCCGGTTAATTAGCGGAGATACGGTTGTTCATTCCGATATGGTGATGTGGCATCCGCAAGAACCAGTTGAAAGCTCTGCGCTGCAGATCGTTAATACGCTATTTTCCGTTCCGCAAATTTCTGTTCTGTTGGATCGCCTACCGGAAGAACATCTTCAAATGGTGCGTTATTGGCTATCTTTTTGGAGAGAGCATCGCGATGTGTTGTTAGACGGCCAGTTGAAACCTCAGCATCCAGACTTTCTCTATCCATTCGTCATCGCCGATAACGGGCATAAAAGGATTGTTTGCGCCTATGGCGATGTAACTGTCAAACCAGGTCGCAATCATCCCGAGCTTGTTCTGTTCGTGAACGGAACGTTGAATTCGCGTATTTATGTGGAGATTGAAGAGGATTGGGGCGCGAAATGGGTAGAGGTTCGAGATTGTAAGGGTCAATTGATTTCTAAGGAACGTTTGGAACTGAAAGCTGGCATTCATCGTTTGGATATTCCACCTTGCGGTGTGGCAACGGTTTACGAATAGCTTCAAAAATGTATTGAGAGTATGTGATGATGATAGCCACGATTAAAGATATCGCCAAAATCGCTCGAGTTTCTTCTGCTACGGTTTCAAGGGTGTTAAACAACGATACAACGTTCAATGTACCCGCTGAGACAAGGCATCGAATTATTGAAACTGCAGGTAAGTTGAACTATCGCAGAAATGAGCGGAAACAGAAAGATGAGCCAAATGAAATGCAGCAGTTAAAGTTTGGTTTACTGATCTGGTGTTCCGAGCAGATGGAATATTCGGATCCCTTCTATTTGTCTATCCGCCAAGGCATCGAGAAGGAGTGCGCAAAGCACGGGATTAACATTAGCAGGGTGTTCCGATTCATGGATGAATCCAATATTAACATTGATGCCCATCAGTTAGACGGATTAATCGTGATTGGAAAAGTGCATATCGATATCATCAATAAATCGACCCGCACGCCAAACATCGTTTCCATTGATTATGTGCTGAGTGATGAGTTTGATTCCGTGATGTTCGATTTGTCCAAAGCGACCAGGCAAGCTTTGGATCATTTACTTCAATTGGGTCATCGAAAGATTGGTTATATAGGCGGAATCAGCTATATCCGAACATCGGAAGGCAAAATGTTCAATACAGATACTCGCCAAAAAGAGTTTGAAGATATCTTGAAAGAAATGGACTTATTCAATCCTAATTTTATGTTTGTCGGTGATTGGCGCGCCGAAGTTGGGTATGAGCTAATGAAACAAGCATTAGAGGCGGAAGACGTGCCTACTGCCTTCGTGATTGGCAGCGACCCTATGGCAATTGCTGCTCTTAAGGCAGTGAATGAATCCGATTATAAAGTGCCTAACGATATAGCGATCGTGAGTATTGACGATATTCAACTAGCTTCGTTTGTGACTCCTCCATTAACGAGTATAAAAGTTTTTATGG
Source organism: Paenibacillus germinis (assembly GCF_013141785.1). NCBI lineage: Bacteria > Bacillati > Bacillota > Bacilli > Caryophanales > Paenibacillaceae > Paenibacillus > Paenibacillus germinis. Next base: position 101,303 of record NZ_WHOC01000073.1, on the reverse strand, counting down.
AAGAAATGGGGGAAACAGCCGTTAAGTTGATGGTTGATCGCCTGAGAGGTAGAGAACTGCCGCTGCATGTAACCATTCCAACGAAACTAATGGTAAGAAAGAGCTGTGGTGCGGAAGCATGATAGAACGAATAAGAGCAAAGTGTTAGGTCAGCGCATAACAGGTAAGACGTGGTAAAGCGAATAGGTAAGTCTTTCGTTTTACCATTTTTACTTTTTTGAAAATATTTACGAATAAAATAGTTATTTAGTAAATAAAATCAAATTTATAGATAAAATTTAAAATATTTTAGTAAAAACTATTGTGTTTTTAGAAAATTATTAGTAAAATAAAAAGTGTAGAAAATGATTCTACAATCAAATGTGCAAAGACAACTTGCTTACAACAGAATGCATGGTCACAGAATTGATATGCTGGAATGCAGGAGGAAATCTTAAAGGACGGTTTTGAAAGCGCAATCATTTTAAACTAATTCAAATGAAAGAAGGGGTCGTATTTGAAAAAGACATTGCGAGTTATGTTATCTGCGGCACTAACGATGAGTGTTGTTGCTGGATGCTCCACACAGAAGGTTGATAACAAAGCAACAGAAACACCAAAAGCTACTACGGAATCAAAAGTGGAAACAGCAAAAGCCGCAACGAACGAGTTTGGCTGGGAAGTGCCTAGTAAGCCGATTGAGTTTAGTTACTATTATGCTGATGCGATCAACCCAGACAAGACCAAAAAGAATAGCGATTTAATGCATAAATACTTATTGGAGAAGTTTAACGTCAACATTAATAAAATTACTTTTGATGCTAAGAAAGAAGATAAGCTGAATTTGATGCTTGCTTCAGGCGATTATCCCGAAGTGATTGCGAATATGGATGAGGCGACAGTAGCGAAGTGGGTCGCACAAGGGAAAGTGCTTGAAATTGGTCCAACTATCGACAAGGTAGCGCCGAACATAAAGACGCAGCTAGGGGATCTTTATAAAACATACTTAACGAACGGTAAATTGTATGCCCTTCCAGGTTATTGGGGATCACTGCCAATCCCGGATTTCTCAGCACATATTCGTTATGACTACTGGAAAGAACTTGGAACTCCGAAGTTTGAAACGCCAGATCAATACTATGATGTACTGAAGAAAATTCAGGAGAAGCATCCGAAGAATGATAAAGGTGAAAAGACGTACGCGCTCTCTGGTTTTGCACCGGTTACGGAAAAGATCGTTCCAACACTGGCTGGCATGTGGGGGCTGAAAGACGGGAATAAAATCAGCGCTGACGGAAAGATTACGCATTGGATTAATACGCCTGAAGGTCTTGAGCTTACGCTTTTCATGAACAAGATTTATCGCGATGGCTTGCTCGATCCAGATACATTTATTAACAAGTACGAGAACATGAAAGCTAAAATGTCAACGGATCGTGTTATGGGCTTCATTGGCGCATGGTGGATTGGCTGGAACGCAGGGCACGAAGTTTGGCAGAAGAGCGATCCGAAATGGAATGAAGAGAAGCGTTTTATGCAAGTGAGCGCAAAAGCTGCGAGTGCGGATAAAGCTTACTTGTCAGGGAAGAATTCGCGAAGCACAGGTATGACGGTGATAACGAATAAAGCCAAAAATCCGGAAGAAATTATGAAATGGTTAAACTTCTCTGTGACAGATACCGGTACAAGATTAATCGGCTGGGGAGTTCCGAATACCGACAAATCGATCTGGAACTTCAAAGATGGGAAAGCCAGTTTTGTTGAATCACAGAAACAAGCGATTATCGATTCCAAGTTTGATTACGATGCTGGTGATCTGCTCGGCATGGATTTGTATAATCTGGTTACTAGCCAAGGCATTACAAAGGATGACGGTAAGAGCGCATATTGGTTTGATCAAAACTTCAACGATAATGCAAAATGGAAAAAGATGATGAACGATAATTTGAAAGATACGATTTATGACAATACCGTTGGGGATATCAAAATTCCTGCAAATGACCCGCTGGCAATAACCGATAAGCAAGTGAAAGATTTGCTTGAGTCGCAGTGGGCTAAAGCGGTTATGAGCAAGACGGAAGAAGAGAGCCGGACTAATTACGCAGCCCTGAAAGAAAAGCTGAATTCAGCAGGCTTGGATAAGATCGAGAAATATAAAACCGATGAATACCAAAGAAGATTAAAAGAGTGGAAATAACAATAGCGAAAGGAAGGGTCACTCCTTCCTTTCCTTTGTCCGAATTGTCTCAGTAAATCAAAACAATCGGATATGGAGGTACTTATGGAGAGCACTGTGCATGAACTTAATGACTATAGAACAAGTTCTAAGGCGAAAAAGACAAAGTTTCAATTGATTAAGAGAAGATTTATTAGAGAGCGTCAAATATGGATGCTTTGCATCCCCATTCTTATCTTTATTGCTATCATGCAGTATTTACCTATGTTAGGCGTAATTACAGCCTTCATGAATTACATTCCTGGGACTTCTGTTTTCAAGAGTGAGTGGGTAGGCCTTCTGCATTTCAAAACGTTCTTTTCATCGCCGGATTTCCCCATGATTATGCGGAATACGCTGGCCATCGGCGGGCTGAATATTTTGTTTGGATTCCCAGCGCCGATTATTCTGGCACTACTGCTAAATGAAGTTCGCAGTAAGTCTTTTCGTAAATTTATCCAATCTACTTCATACTTGCCTTATTTTCTTTCATGGGTTGTTATTGCGAGTATTACTTTTACCTTATTTGGAAATGAAGGGGTTTTCAATGAATTTTTGCTGCGTTTCGGATTCAGTGATCAACCTATAGCCTTCCTAGGTGAAGGAGGGAAATATTACTGGGGTATTATCACGGGACTCGGTGTGTGGAAAGCCGTCGGTTGGAACTCCATCATATACCTGTCCGCGATTACGAGTGTTGACCCGGAGCTGTACGATGCAGGAAAAGTGGATGGACTCGGCAGATTCAAAAGCATATGGCACATTACACTGCCCGCTATTCGTCCCACGATTGTAGTACTGTGGATTCTGAGTTTGGGTAGTATTTTTACGGCAGGTTTAGAAGCCCCTCTCTTGATCGGGAATTCGCAAACCAGAGACTATTCGGAAGTCCTAGATACGTACGTCTTTACTTATGGACTTCAACTCGGAAACTATTCTTTTGCAACCGCCATTGAATTAGTCAAATCAATCATTGCGATTAGTTTAGTATTCGGGGCCAATCGCTTTACGAAAAAAGTGATGGATACGTCACTCTACTAGGAGGAAGCATACATGGTCACTACATTCTCAAAACAATCGCTAGGCGGCAAAATATTCGATGTCTTAAATGTAATGGTTTTATTAATTTTTGGCTTGCTTGTGGTGTATCCTTTTTTGAACTTGCTTGCACTCTCATTTAATGATGGAACCGATGCATTGAAAGGCGGCATCTATTTGTGGCCACGCAAATTATCGTTTAGCGCCTACCAGTTTCTGTTTCAGGATCAGAGACTACTTTCCAGTTTATCGATTTCCATCATGCGGGTAGTTATCGGCACGATTACCTGTGTGCTTTCAACTGGACTATTGGCTTATATCGTTACGATCAAACATTTCTCTGGAAGAAAGATGATGAAAGTCATCTTTATTATAACGATCTATTTCACCGGCGGTTTAATTCCAACTTATTTGGTTTTTCTTGGCCTCGGATTGACGGATTCGTTCAATGTGTACTGGATACCTGCCATGTTTAATGCGACTTGGATGCTGTATATGGCTTCATATATGGAAAGTATACCTGACTCCTTATACGAATCGGCTAGAATTGATGGTGCAAGCGAGCTTGGCATATTTGTCCGTATTGCGGTCCCGGTTTCGATTCCTGTATTTGCTTCGATCGCTATATTCAGTTCGGTAAGCCACTGGAACTATTGGCTGGATACGGTCATCTACAATTCAAGTGGGAACTGGGATACGCTGCCTATTTACTTGAAAAGGCTGCTTTTGGAAGTTGAAGCGTTTGAAGAGTTAAGAAATCCGTTAGCACTTAGCGAGAAGTTGAGAAATTTATCGCCAACTACACTGCGTGCGGCATTAACGATGATTGTTACATTACCGATCTTTTTCGTCTATCCGATCATGCAAAAATATTTTGTCGGTGGACTTACGCTTGGCGCGGTCAAGGGATAATTGTGTTTGATAAATAAATGAGAGACTTTGAGCTGCGCTCAAAGATCCCTATATATGGAGGAAACATACATGTCAAAAATTACTTTCTTAGGTGCAGGAAGCACCATTTTCGCAAAAAATGTTTTAGGGGACTGCATGCTTACACCTGCGCTTCAAGGATTCGAAATCGCTTTGTTTGACATCGATGCAGAGCGTTTGAAGGATTCGGAAAATATGCTCAATAACTTGAAACAGACATTGGGGAGCACATGTGTCGTTAAAGCCTATTCCGATCGCAAGGAAGCGTTGCGCGGGGCGGCTTATGTTGTCAATGCGATTCAGGTGGGTGGATACGATCCATGTACCATTACTGATTTTGAAATTCCGAAGAAATACGGCTTACGGCAAACGATCGCGGACACAATCGGAATTGGTGGAATTTTCCGCAATCTGCGTACGATTCCGGTTATGCTGGATTTTGCTAAAGATATACAGGAAGTATGTCCGGATGCCTTGTTTTTGAATTATACAAATCCGATGGCTGTGTTGACCAATGTCATGAACACCTATGGTGGTGTCAAGACAGTTGGCTTATGCCACAGCGTTCAAGTATGTGTGCCGCATATATTCGAACATTTAGGCATGGATCACAGTGGAGTACAGTGGAAAATAGCGGGTATCAATCATATGGCATGGCTTCTTGAAGTGAAGAAGGATGGCGTCGATTTATATCCTGAAATCAAACAACGTGCACGCGAGAAACAAAAAGAGAAGCATGATGATATGGTTCGTTTTGAAATGATGCTTCGTTTCGGATATTACATTACGGAATCATCCGAGCACAATGCCGAATACCATCCGTATTTTATTAAACGGAATTATCCAGAACTTGTTGACAGATTTAATATTCCGCTTGACGAATATCCTCGCCGCTGCGTAAACCAAATCGAGCGTTGGAAAACGATGCGTGAAGAGATTGTCAGCAATAAAAACTTGACACATAAGAGGACACTTGAATATGCCTCATACATCTTTGAAGCGATGGAAACGAACAATCCGTTTAAAATTGGTGGAAACGTCATGAACACAGGTTTGATTACAAACCTGCCGAAGGAAGCTTGCGTAGAGGTGCCGTGCCTTGTTGATTCCAGTGGCGTGAATCCAACCTATGTGGGGGATCTGCCACCTCAATGCGCTGCGCTGAACAGAACGAATATCAATACGCAATTACTTACAATTGAGGCTGCTATGACTGGGAAGAAAGAACATATCTACCATGCTGCATTACTGGATCCGCACACGGCTGCTGAACTGTCTATCGACGATACCGTTGCGCTATGCGATGAACTTATCGAAGCACATGGAAATTGGCTTCCCTCGTTCAAGTAAATATAAAGGGGGATTCCCCCTTTTTTTTATGCAACAGCATGGAACATTATGGGTTGAATTACAAATAAGGGGATGAAATGTTGAGGATAACGCATCGTCCTTGCTCAGTCGACGAGGAGGTGAAATGGTAGAGTCGTCCTGCAACGGTATTTTATTCAAGGCATGGCTGCTGGTGCGGTCAAGGGGTAGAATTTGCGTTAATTTAAGTATTTTATTTAGGAGGGAAGTTATGAAAAAAAACAGTAAGATGATACCGCTTCTTGTGGTTCTATTTTTTTTGTTTGCGACATTTCATGAATTATTTATTCCTATTTCTAAAGTACATGCGGACGCGGAGAATCTGATTAAAAACGCTGGTTTTGAATCGGGGATTGTTGACTGGTCAAAAAGTGGAAGTGCCGGCGTTGCTTCTAATAATGTTAAATCTGGAAAAAACCAAGCCTGGTTAGATCCAGGCAGCAGTAATACGATTTCCCAACAGGTGACCATCCCAGTTACAGGAAGTTATAACTTATCTGCTTGGTTTTCTACAGGGGGACCCGGAGGTAAATTGGGCGTAAAAAAAGTTGGTGGAAGCGAAATAAACAGTGTTGCAACAATAGCCAAATCCAGTTATACGCGATACGAGATACCGAACATCACTCTCAACGCAGGCGATCAAGTAGAGGTTTATGTAACCGGCGGTAACGCTCAAACGAATTGGGTTAATGTCGATGAATTAGAACTTCTTCGCGATGATACCAAAAGTGTGAACTTGGCGGTTAATCCCGGTTTTGAAAGTGGACTGGGTGATTGGGCGCATTCAGGCCAGGTAGGAATTACAACAATCGCCTATAATAATACGGTATCGAATGCTGTATACCTCGAGGCAGGCAGCACCGTTTTCCAAAAAATCAAAGTCCCTTTAACAGGAAACTATAAACTTTCAGCATTGCTCCATGTTGAAGAGGATGGAGGTAGCTTTGGTGTGAAACGAACAGACGGTACGGATCTCAAGAGCGTGTCGGTGACTGCAAGTGTGTACAAACAGCAAGTTGTAACAGGCATTCAGCTTCATGCAAACGATGAGGTCGAAATCTATTTATTATCAGCAAATAAAAGAATGGAGGCGGATAACTTCAATTTTCAATTTGATTTTGACGATTTTCCCAATACCGCTCCTCTAGCTTCTAATGTTTCAGTTTCAGGCAACGCATGGACAGAACAAAAGTTAGTTGGAAGCTATACCTTCATGGATCCAGATGGACATAAGGAGGGAGCTACCCGATTTAGATGGTTGGTTTCGGATACTCGGGATGGCGTATACAATGAGATTAATGGACAAGTAAACAAAACGTTTGTTTCAGTTGTTGGACTTAAGGGGAAATATGTGAGATTTGAAGTAACTCCCGTTGATTTGTTTGGTAAGGAGGGGCAAGCAGCCATGAGCAATCCAATTGGACCACTAGCTGAGAATTTGATCAGAAACTCGAATTTTGATGCTGCGAAACAATTTTGGCGTTATGACGGTGCATTTACATACAAGACAGGCGATAATGTTATTGCCTACTTGGATCCTGGGGCGGCTTCTTACTTGTCCCAAACCGTAACGGTGCCTGCAACAGGGTATTATAAATTACATGCCTTATTCAACATGGCTGATGAAAACGGTGCAAAGTTCGGCATCAGGTTCCCTGAGGGCAGCGATATCAAAAGCGGTGACGCACCTAAGAGCAGTGTACCTGTGACACAAACGCTTAACGGCATATTACTGGAAAAAGGCGCTCAAGTTGAAGTGTATTTCACGGGCATTAACGCTAACGACAAATGGGTTGAAATTGACGACTCTTATCTGTTGAGTGACTCTGGGAATACGAATCCACTGCCTGAACTTGCCAATATCGTCTCCTTCACGGTACCGAATCAGGTTGGCGTTTCGAGGGTAGATGGAGCAGCTAAGAAGGTTACGTTTAAAGTGCCTTATGGAACGAATGTGAAAGCGATTGCCCCGCAAATTGCCGTTTCAGAGGGCGCTTTCGTTACTCCGTCAACAGGTAAGGTGAAAGACTTTACCAATCCGGTTACTTACACGATCAAAGGGAAGAACGGCACGACACAGCTGTGGACAGTGGAGTGTTCAGTAGCTGACAAAGAAATTACGATCGATTCCTCCAATGTGAAAATAAAAGATGCTTTCAATTGGGCGAAGCCAAAAGCAAAGTCTTATGTAAGAACGGGTAAACAAGGCTTGATTAATCGGGATGAAACATTTAGAAACTCACCGGAAATCAAGGAATACATGCCATCCTACTGGGCAGGGTATGCACACCGATACGCCTTCTATTCCAGGGATATGGCTCATCAGATGGCGGGCGCCCATCTACTAGGGCTGGATCGAGAAAATTTCTCTATGTTGAAGGCATTTGCCGGGACAGCGAACGAAACGCATAAATGGTACCCGGCATGGGCGCTCAATTTCGATGGCTCGATTTTCAAACTGGACTATCGTAACGCAAATAGTTTTGTCAGAGAAGTTCCCGCTGTGTTCGAGCTTGTTGAAAAAGCATACGACATGTACTTGTGGACCGGCGACAAGAACTATTTGACCGATGAGACGCTTTGGACCTACTACGATAAAGCAGTGACGGATTTTATTACGCTGCATGACGGGCAAATAAAGAACGGAGTCGCTGAAGGAACAGGAAAAGGTATTTTCGATGGCGCAGCTTCTTATGATGAACGCAACGGTGAGGCTGTCGTAGAAGCGGGGGACGGAATTGCTTCCCAGTATCAAGCGCTCCTAGCATATGCCAATTTGTCCAAAGAAAAAGGCGACATGAAGAAGTACCAGGAGTTTAAAGAAAAGGCACGAGCGTTTAAAAAATACTTTAACACGGAATGGGGAGTAAAAGGAATTGATTCCGGTTATGTGCGAGGTTATGAAGCGGGCGGCAAAGCTTACAGCAGCTTCGGAAAAGAAGCAAGTTGGTTCATGCCTATGAAGCAAATTACCGAAGCCGGCGAGCGGACAGATCAATTCCTTGGACTGATCGATAGCATGAGTGAAACGCCCGGACAGGCGCCGGTAAATATCGAAGCATTCACGTACTTGCCAGATACATTTTTCCCTTATGGGAAAAATGAACTCGGTTGGAAGTGGATGAAGTATATCATCGACAGATTAAACCAACCGCATGAGATAAGCAGCCAAGGAACAAACGGCGATTATCCGGAAGTCTCTTATACATTAATCAGTCAAACGGTTGAGGGATTGATGGGGCTAACTCCGAATGCGCCTGATAACAAATTGTCTACCCTATCCCGTTTGCCGCAAGACATTCAGTGGCTGGAACTCAATCATATTTCTTTGGGAGATCACGATGTCTACTTGAGACACGATAGTGCGACAAAGAGTACTTTAAGAAACAATTCCGGTACAAAAGGGATCAACTGGGAAGCACAGTTTGCGGGTTCTTATCGTTATATTCAAGTGAATGGGGCAGCTATAAAGGCAGAAACGAAAACCGTAAACGGTGTTGCTGTTAGCTACGCAGAAATCAAAGTACCAGTAGGGCATAGTGTAACTGCAGTACCGTCAAATAAAAAGGGCGGGCACCATGAAAATGACGATCAAAATGATCAGTAGGCTCGCGGTGAGTATGTAGACTATTAATCATAGAAAGCTGCTGATATTCCGTTTATCAGCAGCTTTTTGGTATACAGATCCGTACTTCAAAAACTTCAATCGTTTGATCCTCCAGGTGTCGGGAGAGAAACCTGCAGGTGTCTTAAGAAAATAAAATGTTAGTCTGTAGACTGGCGTCGGGCGTTAATACGAACGGGTAGGATAATTCCAATGTAAGGTATCTCCTAATTAATTTGTGAGTACAATTTTATCAAGGGGATGATTGGATGAGGGAAATATTAGAGGTGCTTTTTAAGGTTGCAGGGTATGTGGTTGCTTTCACTGTATCTTTGATTTGGAAGAAAGAAAAGAGAAATAAGTAGCCTACATTATTCCTTAGGTTTCATACATACCTCTCCCTAATATTTAAGACTACAGAAGAGAGAACAAAAAAAACCTTCTCTCTTTATGGAAGAAGGTCGGTTGCACTATTAGCTCTACCAGATCAAAGTGCCCATGTAATGATCTGGCTTCATCGCTCCCTTATTAAGTTTTAATAACCAAAATTATACAACATTTCTTGAAGGTATCAAGGTAATTGATTTTTCTTGAATTAAAGAAGAACGAGAGCTCGATAAACACCAGGAACATCAGCCAACTTAGTTGATCGGATGCCATGGTCGGGTCAGCCGGCGCGGCGGGAGCGGGCCAGAGTTAGCCCAGCGAGGATCATGCCGGTCATCCCCAACACTATGGCCATGATAGCCCCGGCTCGCCCGTCGCCGGTGCCTAAACCACCGGGGTAGTTGGCCAGATGCACCCCAGCGTAGACTATGACGATCAGCCCCACTACCGCGGCCACGATGGCCCCGCGTCGCCCGGATCCGGTGCCGAAACGACCGGCGGAGCGGGCCAGAGACAGCCCACCGATGACCGCGCTGATCAGCCCCACCACTGCGTCCATCGTGGCCCAGAGTCGCCCGGGGGTTAATCCGTATCCGACATTACCGTTGGTCACTTCAGCAGAGGCAATAGTTGGAACAAGTAGAAATGCACAAAGTATTACGAATGAAACTAGCTTCATTTTCATGTGTTAATTACTCCTCTTTGCAGTTTTTGCAAACTGAATATATATCAGCTTATACATACAATGTATATAGCATTCTATATTTTCAGCAAACAGATTTTAGGATGGTTGTAGTTCTCACATTATTATAAGAAAAACAAAAGCGAGCAATCACTTCTTGTTCTTCTAATTGATGCTTAGATGCAAATGAGATAATGTTCTTTCCATCATTTGCTTGGAGGCTCGAAGAGTTCGATAGGATTACCTGCTGGGTCATCTAGTAAGATTTGCTTACCACCAAAACCTGTGACAATATCATTGCGGAAGCGTAGGCCTGCTTTACGCAGGGTCTCGACAAAGCCGCCCAGGTCATCGACCTCGATTTGAATCCGATTCCAGCCGCCGGGTTCCGGTTTTCACCCATCCGGCATGGCTTGAGCGGCTCCGCCTTGACCATTTTTGGCATTCACAAGAAGATTCAAGTCACCTCGTTGCAAAACGGCAAAACCGGGTGCAGGATGTGCTTTGACAATGAAGTCAAGATGCTGTGTGTAGAATGCGATTGTTGCATCTACATCGTCGACAATGTAACGTACCCTGATAGGGGCCATTCTTTCTCCTCCTAGATTCTCTTTTCTGGCGTAGAAGTTACAACTATCAGAACATTCGTCCGTAAGGAATAATTGTGCAGAACTCAGCTAAATCAAAAGTTCCTTGCTGTCTTTGATCATTGTCTTGGAATAAAATAAAGAGAACAAGGATACTTGGCCCCTAGACCCTCCGTAAGATCTCCAACTCACGCACCACTACGGTTTATTCTTTGATTATTCATCTTTGAATCCTCTCTTTCGTTTGATAATGCATAGGTTGAATTTTCTATTTAAGTACAGCCTGATACCGCGTTCCTCCCATGCTCAAACATAGTTTATCAAGCCAATGTTAAGGACTTGTGGAGAACATATCCTTTTTTCATGGTGATTATATTTTTGCTTAAAAATAAAGCTATAATAAGAGTAAAAACAGCAGAAAGAAGCGGGATTTAGATGAAAACAACTGTACTTCTGGTTGACGATGAAGTGAAAATGCTTGAGGCGATGGTTTCATATTTACAAAATGAAGGGTTTCGGATTGTGACCGCGACAACGGGCAAGGATGCGCTGACCGCAGCCAAAACGGAGTGTCCGGCTTTGGTTGTTTTAGACTGGATGCTTCCGGGAATGAGCGGAATTGAAGTTTGCCGCGAACTTCGGAACATGGGGTCTTATGGAATCATTATGTTGACGGCAAAAACGGAGGAGATGGATAAAATTATCGGTTTGGAAATCGGGGCCGACGATTACATGACAAAGCCTTACAGTTTGAGGGAGTTAGCGGCGAGAATACGTTCCGTATTACGCCGCATTCAGGGTAAATCCGAAGAAATTCAGACGATGCTAAGGGGAGACATGACGATTATCGAATCGAAATGCCAAGTCATGAAGGATGGCGCGGAAATTGTTCTTACTCCTACAGAATTCAAATTACTGATTACTTTGGCCGCCAAACCCGGTATAGTATTCAGTCGGCTTCAACTGATGAAATCGGTCATGGAAGATGATTTCATCAACTACGAGCGCACGATCGATTCCCACATCAGCAACTTGCGGAAAAAGATAGAGAACGATCCGGCGATCCCGAAATATATTCAAACCGTGTTCGGATTCGGTTATCGATTCGGTGACAAGTTATGAACGTACGGTGGTGCATCGGGGATAAATTGTTTGGCGCGATGGCGGTTCTGGTTCTTTTTGTCACGGTGGGCTACTACGGGGCAACCCAAGGATACTTAAAGAACCGTTTTGAAGATTACTTCAAAGAAAAAACGACAGAGTTGTTTGAAATCTACTATAAGGAGCATAAAAATTCATGGGAAGGCGTAGAGGAAATGAAGATTTCAGACGAATTGGAGCTACGAAATCCGGATCAACGCGAGATCGCTCTATTGTCTCCTGACGGCAACATTTTGTTTTTTAGAGGGTCGGGCGATCCTGGGTCGTTGATACAGCAGGGGAAACTGAATACAGTCATGGTAAATGGAACGACGGTCGGCACGATCTATGTCGATAGGTGGGAATCGACCGAAGATTATCTTTTAATGAAGTATGTTCTGGATTCAATGCACACCTCAAGTTTCAGGGTACCGGTCTATACCGGGATCGTTGCACTGCTTCTTGGCTTATGGTTAACCAAGAAATTAACGCAGCCCCTGAAACGTCTCATCCCCGCCATACAAAAAATTGCAGTTGGAGAGCTTCACACTCGCATTCCCGTGACAACAAGAGATGAATTCGGGAAAGTAACCGAAGCGCTCAATCATATGGCGCAGCAGTTGTTTCGCGCAGAAGAGGTACGAAAAAATTTGACAGCCGATGTGGCGCATGAGTTAAGGACGCCGCTTTCCATTATTCAATGTCATATGGAAATGATACAAGAGGGAGGACGGGACATTCCTCCGGAAACCTTATTGCCTATACAGGATGAAGTAATCCGTTTGTCCAAGCTTGTCGACGATCTCCACCAGTTAACGCTGGCCGAAGCAGGCAAATTGCAGCTGGACCGATCCCCGACCGATCTTGTTCCCCTTTTGGATCGGATCATCGATATGTTAAAGCCGGAAGCAGAAGAACGACATATCGACATTGTTCGCTCACATCCGGCACAAAAATTGAATGCGTTCGTCGATCCTAACAGGATTACGCAAGTATTCTATAATTTGTTGGTCAATGCCATGCGGTATACCTCGTCCGGTGGAAGGATTTCGATCCGAATTACGGATAGTTCCCATGATGAGTCGCATTTTGCGTCCGTCTCGATTGCGGACACCGGAGTCGGTATCGCGTCGGAGCAACTCCCCTTCCTGTTCGACCGTTTTTATCGCGTTGAAGAATCACGTTCCCGTCATACGGGTGGCATGGGTCTGGGACTTGCAATTGCAAAAGAATTTGTCGAGGCTCATCGAGGCTTCATTTCGGTACAAAGTGAGGTTGGTCGTGGGACTCAGTTTACTGTGTATCTGCCTTGTGCATAACAAATTGTGAATCTAATCGACGAGGCGATTTGTCGGGTAATAGATTTGTGTAAATCCTTTTGGTTGTAGTTCTGAATTAAATACTTCAAGTCGGGGTTTCACTGTATCTAAATTGTATTTTGCCCGAGCCGCGCTCTTACAAAAATGGTCCCAAAGTCAGGAGAAAATAAAGTTGTAGACTGGGAAAATAAAGTATTAGACTGTGAAAATAAAGTTCTAGAGTGCCTCCAGTTCATTATGCTAACGGGCAGCATACTTCAAAAACCTTGATAAGTATAATATGGTAAAATGTGCAAGAGACATATGTTTTATCGTTAATACAGGAGGGAAGAAAAAGTGGTCGATATAATCGAAAAACAGCAGTTTTCAGTTATTGGAAAAATGGGGAAAGGACTTGCGAATGAAGGCACAAAGTGGATACCTCCATTATGGCAAGAGGCAAATAGTAACTTTGCTGAAATAAGCAATCTCGCAAAGTTGGATGCTGAAGGTAACATTTCTGGGATTTGGGGTGCTATGTGTGATGTTGATGAGAAGTTTGAAAGGTGGAAAGAAGAAGGTAAATATTTAGCAGGATGCGAAGTTACAGACGACGCTATTGTCCCAAATGGATGGACAAAATGGGTTATTCCAGCATTCAAATATGTTGTAACAAAATGTACTCAAGATTCTTATCAAAACATTTTTAATCATATGATTGCAGATTATTTACCTCAAAACAATTATCAAATCGTTGGAGCAATTCAAGAATTTTATAATCCTAAAGATAATACCGGCGAATTGTATTTATACTTCCCAGTTGAAAAAAAAATTACACTCACATTACGCTAACGCAGAACATTAGCTCAATATAACAGCGGCAGTCTAAGACTTTATTTTCAAGTCCTAGTCCGCCGCTGTTTCTTTTTCAGTGCCAGTCTAACACTTTATTTTCAACGGAAAGCAGGAATGTAGACCCGCATGCTACAGTTGGGAACTTTGGACGTTGTGACGAATCATTTGCAGGATTTGGGCAAGGGAGATTATGATAAAGTATCTAAGAAATTAGACATAGAGGCATGTCAAGTGTCTAAAATATTGGAATACATGAGACCGTCGATTCATTCATCGAATCTAGTTCTTCATGGAAGTGTCATAACTCGGAACCCATCGCTAAATATGCTCACTTTAGGTTGCAGGATGAATGAATCCCTATGCTCTGTTGATTGATGTTGTAGAATGTACAACAATCGCTGCTAAGTTCCCGCCTTTCTCCCTACGGTGTTGCATAATGTACAACAATTTGGGCCAATACAGGCGATTTTGCAACAAATGGGTCGAAATGTTGTACGAAATGCAACTTCAAGTTGCAAAAAAGCCTTTTGGCGTGTGAATTGTTGTATAAATTGCAACAGTGGTAATCACTATACCCATAACCCTTCACGAAGGGCTGATAGGCAGTTTAGATCACCCAAACCAAACGCTGTTCAACCGAATCCAAGTAACAGGAAGATGAGCGTGTCGTATGCTCAACCTTGCGACGGAGAAGCAGTTGACGCTATGAGTAGGGAGGCGTGCTCGTGCTGTTTTAGGCATCAGCATACATCGTTTCTATATGTCGTCGCCCCTCCGCGACCTGGGGATGAAATTGAATCAGCGCTTGTTCACGCATCGCACGAACATGCTCTACGGCACGCTGCAGCTCTACATCTGTCCCGCTAGCCTTGTGAAAAGCCGCGATCGAAATCCCTGCAACCGTACCTTGGGCGGCTGCTACCTTGGCGCTTTCAATTCCAGTGATATTTCCCGCTACAAACAAACCGTTAAGCGGTGTTTGCATCTGGGCGTTGTGGAGCGGGACGTGTCCACCTAATTCGGGTATGAAACGGAAGGGACATCCGGCTACAGCTGCAAGTTCGGCTAGTGGATAAAGACTACCCGCCATGCAGACGAAATCGACGGGAACGCTTCGCTTGGAATGAGCCACGATTTCTCCGTCTGGTGTTAGTTCAGCCAGCTGCACGCTCTCGACTTTTTCCTCCCCTTCAATAGCGAGAGCTGCTTTACGCAGTTGGATGGGGATCCCCCAAATTTTAAAACCATGCTTTGGGTAAAGTCGAAGTCCCCAAGTTTGCAGCGGGGAATAACGCATCAAGCCGCTGCCAAGTCGAAGAATAGGAGACGGTGCAAGGTGCCCTAGGCGCAGCATTGACTGCATCACTTTTTGGGGATCTCCCGCATCTTTATTTAAGATGTTTTTGGCGGGAAGCACCATAGCGGCAATATCGATGCCAGCTAATTGCAGTTCGCGTGCAATGGCAATGGACAGCACGTTGATTCCCACAATGATCCCGCGCATGCCCACGCGGACCCTATGCACATTCGTCATCACTTGAGCAGCTCCAATGGACATGACACCCGGAAGCGTCCACCCTGGAATGGGGGCAGCGGTCTCAGCTGCACCTGTAGCAAGCAGAAGAGCAGGCACTTCCTGCACGCCACTTGACGTATAAACGATCCAACCGTATGCCGATTGTTTAATATCGTAAACAGAAATGCCGAGTTTGATATCCACGCCAAGAGACACAGCTTTATTCTGAAGTTTGGCTGACTCTTCAATTCCATTCCACCATGTCCCGTTAGGTTCCTGATGCAACTGTCCCAGCAGTCTGCCACCTGGTTTCATGAATTCGTCGACAACCGTTACTTTTAACCCGCGCTCTGCACAGGAGATTGCGGCTGACAAACCGGCTGGACCGGCTCCGACTATGAGAACGTCTGTCATGGAAGATGAGCTCCTTTCTTCAACGGGGAGGGAAGTGTCCTGCCAGTGCGGATGTCCATTCCGTTTTTTAGTGGTGTGAGGCATGCTCTTTGTCCGTCTATCCCGTCGACCGTAACGCGGCATTCGAAGCAGTGTCCGATGTTGCAATAAAAGCCGCGCGGTGTACCGGTATCTTCGTGGTAACGAAGCGTGCGAATACCTTGTGCGAGCAGCGCTGCGGCGATCGTCTCACCCTCAAAAGCTTCGTATTCCTGATCATCCAAACGAAAGGAAATACCTTTTCGTTCACTCCACGCACCTAAAATGGGGTGGTTCATAATCCGTCCATAACTCAAGGTTGATCTCCTCCTAAGTTGTGAAATGAAACAGGTCGGACGGGAGGCTGATGTTTCAGCGGTAATTCATTAGACATGGGGGCTTGTGAAAGCTCTTGTACGATCTTATCGACCAATAAACGGCAGTTGCGTCCACCGCAATAACCCATGCCTGCTCGGGTGCGCAGTTTCAGTTCACGTGAAGAACAAGGATGCCGTTCGAAGGTTTCAAGCAAATGAGCAAATTTCACTTCCTCGCACCGGCAAATAATAACAGATGTCATGTTCATGGAGTTCCTTCCTTTTCGGTTTAATACGATTCCTTCTTACACATTTCTAGCAATAATCGCGCCAATCTGATCAAAAAAACGTAAAACTGGAAATATTGGCACGGTTTTTGCTAATCTAAGGATGACTGTTACGAAAACGGGAGGGTACATGTATGAGTTCCATTTATGAATTGAGATTGCACAAACTGCGTAGTTACTTGGAGAAAAAGCAAATTGATATCGCCTTGATTACGAATCCAACGAATATTTATTACTTTACCGGGTTCCATTCGAATCCGCATGAGCGATTCATGGCGCTTATCGTCGACATGGGCAGCGCTCGTGAAAGCATGATTGTTCCCGGCTTGGATTTGGAAGCTGCGCAGCAGCATTCATTCGTTCGCGATTTGATCCCTTGTTCAGACAGCGAGAATCCTTACGATCTGTTGAAAGACAAAGTGGGTAGAACTCGCATCGGTACGTTGGGTTTGGAAAAAAAAGTGATCAGTCTTTACCAGGTTGAGCAGCTGCAGACGTTGTTTCCCGAGGTGCACAATACGGATATAGAACCATTTATTAGACAAGAGCGGCTGGTTAAGTCAGAAGAAGATCTTGTCAGCATTCGCCGGGCAGTGGATATTGCCGAAAAAGTGCTTGAAAGTACCGTGCAAAAAGTTAAAGTCGGCATGATGGAACAGGAGCTTGCGGCTGAACTGGAATATAAGATGAGGATGTTCGGAGGCGATAAGCCGGCATTCGAATCGATCATTTTGACCGGAAAAAGATCATGCTTGCCTCACGGCAAACCAGGCGCTTATTCGATCCAGGAGAATGATTTTTTACTCTTCGATTTTGGCGTATATGCGGGCGGGTTTTGTTCGGATATCACCCGAACGTTTTTAATTGGGGAAGGAACCAAGGAGCAGGAAACGATTTATGAAACCGTGTTATCCGCGAATTTGGCAGCCATTCAGGCGGTCAAAGTGGGCACACCATACGGAGTCATCGATCAAACGGGGAGAAGTGTCATAGCAGCAAAGGGATATGGCGCTTATTTCAATAATCGGATCGGTCACGGCTTAGGTCTGGATGTGCATGAAGATCCATCGATTAACAGTGAAAACGAGATGCTCATTGAGCCGGGACATGTATTCACGATCGAACCGGGCATTTACTTGCCTTCACTTGGCGGCGTTCGAATCGAGGACGATGTGTATGTGCAGCCAAACGGCCAGGTTGAAGTGTTGACACACTATCCAAAGCAGTTGCGCAGATTGTAAGATTGCAAAAAAAGAGGTTGTCCAGAAGTCATTGAATGACTAAGGGACAACCTCTTCCTCATACCGAATGTACAGAATCGCCTTTGACCAAAGTCACATAGATGCGTTCGTGATTGATCTCTTCATCCGCAATCAGCTTTAATAGCTGTTCGGAGGCCAATGCTCCCCACTTTCGCTTCGAGTAATCAATCGTCGCAAGACGGGGTTCCGTATACTGCGTCAATTCAATATTATCGAAACCGATAATATGAATGTGCGTGCCAATCCTATACTCGGATTCCTTGACGGCATTATATAAGCCGATGGCCATCTCATCGTTCAAACAGAAGACAGCGACAGGTTCTGTATATTCGCGAATGATTCGTTCGGCGGCTTCTTCGCCGGCCGACTTGTTAAAGTCGCCTTGAATCTGCGTATAGGTAAGCGGCTGATGGCGTTCCACGGCCTGACGGACAGCCTGAAGGCGCTGCATCGAATCAAACGAGGCTTCAGGCCCCGTTATGACATAGATCTTACGATGCCCTTTTTCAATCATATACTCCATAGCTAATGCGGCCCCCGCCTTATTATCGAGCAGTACTTGATTCACATTCGAATGGTTCAGCTCACGGTCGAGCACAATCAGCTTATGTCCGAGCTCCGCATATTGAAGTATCTCTTCGCTTGAGAATGATGAGTCGAGCACGATGGCTCCGTCAATATTCCGTTCTGGCAGCATACGGTGGGATTGCGCGCCGCTGCAAACGATTAAGTCATAACCCTTTTTATTCAGCACTTCTTTGATCCCTTGCAGCAGTTCCCCGTAGAACGCTCCGTTAAAATCCGTAAGAAAAGCCCCAATAATCTTAGTTTCCCGCTTCTTCAGTGATCTGGCCGCCGCATTGGGCATGTAATTTAATTCCTTGGCCACGGCCAATATTCGGCTGCTCGTTTCCTTCGTCACTTTGGGGTTCCCGTTTAATGCATAGGATACCGTGGAGATCGAAACCCCCGCTTTTTTAGCGATATCTTTAATACTAACCACAATAACTCGCCCCTAACGATCAATGCATCATTTCCCCTTACTATACCAATATATCGGTGCCACCGAAAGATCACTGATTCCATTAGATGTAAATCGCAATAACATTATCTTCACTGCTTAACAAAATCTCTAATTGCTCGCGCCGCACTCTTGTTCCGCCATGGCGGTAACGGTTTGGCATGACTTCGATCTCTGCTGCATGGCCATTAATCTCGATGTGGCATTCCAATGACCCGCTGATATGATATTCGAATCTTACGCCGCGGTTATTCCAGTTAAAGTCGAATTGAAGCCCATCCATTTCATGCGGAAGCACGGGATCAATGATCAGGTCTCCTCCGTCTTGGCGAATGCCGAGACAGTTGGAGATGAGCTGGTTCATGTAAATTCCTGGTCCGCTGGAATAGATTCTCCAGCCGCCTTTGACCGGAACTGTCCCTTCGAACAGCTCTTGGAATCGTTCTTGGGCATCATAACGTGTATTAAATTTCCCGTCTGAGCTGCTGAAGTAGGCATTGCTTTGGCGCAGTTCGGCGTTCGGCACCACTTCCCGTAAGCCGATCGGATTAATCATGGCAAGACCCTGCCAAGTCTCGTCAACCTTGCCGAGCTTCGCCATCGCCTCGACGAAGCGGATATGAGCGTGCACATACTGCAGCCCGATTTCACGGCCAAAGTTCGCCGCTTGCTCCGCACGTTTAAAATGCGTGCTTACGCCGCCAGCATATCGTGCCGGGCGGTTCATCAAGCGGACGCCGTCAGGGCAGTATAGCTCCTGCTTGATAATCCGGTAATGCGATTCAGCCTGCTCTTCAGTCAGCAGCTCGGCGATCATGCTTCGAGTCATCGGCAGCAGGCGATATTGAATGCCCGTCTTCGTATCGGTCGGATGAAGCATAAGCTCTGCTTCACCCGGTTTCTCCATGTAGACGAAGCCGGGAATGACATCCTTCTGCAGCATATATTGATTGAAGTCGGCTTGAATGCCAGATGCTAGCTTATGCAGCTCCGCTGACAGCTCTTGGTGTTCATCCGTTAGAGCGGCGGATAATTGATTCAGCACTTGATAGGTCAAGGCGACCGTCCAACTGCTGATCATATATTGCTTGAGCTGCGCATTAGCTGGCTGGAGCGTATCGTCCCAGTCCCCGTCGCCATAAGCGGACAAGTGAGTATCGTGAAGAAAATGATTCTTCATGTACGTCAATTGCTTCTGCACATGCTCAAGCAGGGTCGGGCATTCCTCGGTGAACTCGAAGCCCTCCCGCTCCGTATAAGGAATGCGCTCCTGAAGAATGCTGTAATCGTGCGTAGCCGAGATATAATCGGCGATAACCTTAAGCGGCCATACAATGATGTCGCCATGACTTTCTTCTTGTTGGATACGGTAATAATGATCGAACATAAACCATTGCGGCCAGTTCCCGTCATCCTCATATTGGTGGGCATATACGGTCTTTATTATTTCGCGCACTTGATCGTATTTCTGCGTTGCCATGAAGTATTCCGTAGGCCCTTGGCATACGTCTCGCGTGCCCCAAGCCGCTCCTCCGTATTGCTCCAGCCCGTGCGGAACGGAATAATGGACCAGCATATTATGGGTGTACCACCATGCAAGAGCATTAACCTTATTTAGTGATTCCGTCGCTTCACCCCTGTGCGATAATTGGAAGCCATTCATTACTTTTCTAAAGTATTCGCGGTAGCGTTCTATTTCTGCAGCCATATTTGGCCTCTCGAACGGCAGCTCACCGCCATGAATAAGTCCTTGAACCGTCAAACTCCATTCCGAACAAGCGCTTAATTCGAGCACAACGAGCGAAGATGATCCCGGATTAGCATGATCGGCTAGTGCTGTCTCGTCGGTCACGGTCACATCCGCTCCCGTAAGCTTCATACGGTAACACAGGTCTGGAAGGGTTCGTGCGTTATCCGAACCTTCGCACGAACGGAACACCAGAACATCGCCTTCACGTTCCATGAGGAAAGGCACTCCGTATTCATTGTTATTCATTGACACCTGATTCGTAATCAGATATCGGTAGGGCTTTCCGCTTACGGATTGTACGGTCAGATGAACCTCCGGCGTGTCCATTACAGTGTGGTTCGTGACTACAATCGTGTCTTCAGCCGTCTTATAGGTCCACCGCGCGTAGTTAAAGCCAATCTCGTACATCGATGGCATCGTGAGCATCCGGAATTCACCGTGTATCTCAATAAATATTCTTTGGCCTGAAGTCTTCAGCACATTCAGCGCATTGCGGGCATTGGTTATCATCTTGTTGGAGGACGTGTTTCCCACCACGAGCTGCGAGTTAAATATGCCGTACATATAGGATGTGGTAGTAAGCACTTGTTCGTTCATGCGAGCGTTATCCCCCGTCATGAGGATATGTCCATGCGGACGCTCCACAAGCAGCTCTTTCTCCTTTAATACAACATGCTCGTGCCCCTCGGTGAAGAAAGACAACAGAACCCCGTTATCCCATTCCTCTTGATGACGGCTAGGAAAGTCGCGCACGATCTCTTCGATTGTCATAGATTCGACTTGAAGAGGATCGCCGAATCTGGGCTGTAGGCTGACTGAATCCAGATCTTCATCCCACTTTGTATCTAGTGCCTCCGCATATGCCCATGCTTCCTGTACTTCCTGTTCGTATGCCAGGCTTACAATTGCATCCGGATGGTGGGGCTTGAACAGTCCGTAAAAAACAAATCGCGCCATGCCATCGACGATCACGCGCTGCGATTGCAGAGCTGTATAGGCAAATTCATATTGATAGATCTCGCTGGCGAGCTTGACCTTAGTCAACGCCTCGGGCTTGTTCGTTGCCTTATAGGATAAACCGAAGAATTGGAACCCGTCCGTTGTGTATTCCGCTGCATTTGTTAATGAGCCCTGCTGTAAATACGGGAATTGCCCCTGCTGCGGCATATTTTGACGAGAACAGACGACCCAGCCTTTGACAGGGTCATGAAAGACAGAATGATCCATGTACTGAGATAGATAGGCTTCATTTGATCTGACAGCACCTTGATCCGCAATGCCCACATCTTGCCCATAGACAAGATCGATGTCCGCTCCATGACCATGGACCCGTACGTCCCAGAACCAGATCAATTGAGGAGTGAGCGTAAATATGACCTCATATTCGAGCTCATCGGCATGACCCTTCCAAGAAATCTGGCAGTCACCGCGACTGATCCGGCTTGAAGAACGGATGCCGAGCAGCGGCACAAAGGATAGCGATGATTCCCGGTGGATACGCAGATAAAGATTGTTCATCGAACCATCAATTGGGTTAGCTATCAGCTGATTGATCATCGTCTGATTGTAGGTGATCTTTCTAATATCCCCGCTGTTCATAAAAGTGAACGCCAACTCTCCAGCTCGGATGCAGATGTCTGTGTCATTAGGTCTTGTCATGTTCTTCACTCTCTTTCTAATTAGGACAATGTATTTGGTATTGAATTGAATCGAAACGTTTCGATTGATATGTAAATCATTATAAATAGCATTAGTTTTGGAGTCAATAAACAATTAAATAACAGTGAAATTACCTATATAACCACTTTATTTCACAGAAATACTGTTTTTATTGCGGTTTCATCAAATGTACAATTTGAATCGAAACGTTTCTATTACGCCAAAGCGTAAACAAAAAAACAGCCTGAGCCCATGGTTGAACGGTTACCCGAAAGATGGACACTTTGAATAAAGTGACCTCTTTCGGGTCTTTTTACGTTAACAATTAATGAAGAAGAAGGGGGATATGTGAAATAGTTGGGGGTGTGGGAAATGGGGTCTGAATGAGCGAGTTGGAGAGTGAGTGATGAGTGAGTGAGTGAGTGAGTGAGTGAGTGATGAGTGATGAGTGATGAGTGATGAGTGATGAGTGATGAGTGAGTGAGTGAGTGAGTGAGTGAGTGAGTGAGTGAGTGGTGAGTGATGAGTGATGAGTGATGAGTGATGAGTGAATGAATGAGTAAATGAGTAAATGAGTAAATGAATGAAACCATGTTCTCGGTCGAATGATGTTGCAGAAAGTGCAACAATTCGGCCTTAGATCCCGTCTCTATCCCTTCAATGTTGCATAACGTACAACAATTTAGCCCTATTCAGGCCATTTCACGACAAATGGGTTCGAATTGTTGTACGAACTACAACTTTTACTTGGAAAATAGCCTTTTAGCATATGAATTGTTGTAGAAACTACAACATTGGCAATCACGATAGCGCATCGAAGCTGCTGAACCGACAATAAAATCGAATTCTTGAGTTATGCCTACCAGTTTTGAAGCGGCACAATTAATGGATAGACAGTTTTATCGACCAGTCAAGCTAACTTTGGTTAAAGCTTACTCTGAGCGCTTTGACCTCATTATATCGAATTAGCAATCGCTATAAATGGATGTAAAAAAGATGACTCCCTGCGAATACCGAATACAGGAGTCATCTTTATCAATCTGAACGATTCACTCGGCAAAACCCAGCTTGTTCATCTTGTTGTACAGCGTTGCGCGGGACAGGCCTAGCCGTTTGGCTGCCGCCAGTTTGTTGCCCTTCTCCAGTTCCAAAGCTTTGATAATGATCTGTCTCTCGTGTACTTCCAACTCCTCCTGCAAGGTTTGGATCACATTCGGAATTTCCTCTTGGAGAGGAGAATCATCCTTATGTTTACTGGTCTTACTGGCATAGATCGACATCGGCAGGTCATCTCTTTTCACCGATCCGTCTGTAGCAAAAACGACCAAACGTTCAATCGTGTTCCGTAGCTCTCGTATATTGCCGGGCCAACTGTAATGCAGCAGATCCAACAAGACATCTTGCGGGATATGTTGAATGAACCTGTTATAGCTAATTGAAAATTCGTTCAAGAAACAATGAGTCAGTTCAATTACATCCTCTTTTCTCTCACGAAGCGGGGGGATATCAATCGTAACCACATTCAAGCGGTAGTAAAGATCTTCACGGAACGACCCGTTTTTGACTTGTGCGTTTAAATCGCGATTTGTGGCAGCAATGATTCGAAAATCGGCTTTCAACTGCTTGGTTCCGCCTACGGCGAAATAGGTTCTCTCCTGCAGCACACGCAAAAGCTTGACCTGCATATCGAGCGGCATTTCACCAATTTCATCCAAGAATAGGGTACCGCCCGTCGCAAGTTGTATTTTCCCCTTTTTGCCGTTATTGTCAGCTCCAGAAAAGGCACCTTTTTCATATCCGAACAATTCACTTTCAAATAAGGAAGGAGAAATGGCACCGCAGTTGATCGCGATAAAAGGAGCGTCCGATTTTTCTCGCACGTCATGGATGGCTTTGGCGAAAAGCTCCTTGCCGACACCGGTTTCACCGAGAATGAGTACCGTTGCTTTGGTCGTGCCAACTTTTTTACACATGTCTATCGTTCGTTTAATGGCGCTGCTCGTCCCTTTAATTGGGCTGAATGGATCAGTCGATGGTTGAAGCTGGGCCATTTGCTGCTGCAGTTGATGGACCTTGGAAGTGGCGTTGAATAGCTCCTGATTCAACCTGACCTCACTGGTGATGTCCGTTTCTGCAACGACGGAACCGATGATTTGTCCTTTAAGCCGAATAGGGTTCGAGTTAATCAGGACATATAAATCGGGTCGCGGTTGGTGCAGCTTACGAAACACAGAATCACCGGTTTGATGGGTTTGTAAGATTTGCAGCATATCAGCAGGGAAGAAATCGGACATTGGCTTGTTAAGGATGTCTTCGGCTTTTATAGAAAAGATTCGCTCGGCTCCTTTGGTCCACACGACCGTCTGTTCTTGATCATCAATCATGGAAATGGAGGCATCCATCGTGTCGATCATCGACTCGAAATAAGCTTCCAAGATTTGGTGTGCTTGATGAAAGGCAGTAAGCATATCAGCAGCGGTCACATAACCGATCGGTTGGTCGGCAGTATTTTTCACAAGGATGTAATCGGTTTTGTGAAAAAGTGGGATGACAGCGTCCATCGGCGTCTTTTGGGAGACGGATACGGCGGTTTGCCAAGGTATATTCATCAAGCTAAGCCCGTTAGACGGATGCTCTCCAACATAATAATAAAGCTGCAAGCCGTCTTTATAAAATAGCACCGTTTTTTGATTCGGCTGCAGGGAGGATGTATATTGCGCAAACTGAGCTTCCGCGTCGCCATCTTTTTCGATGAAACAATAATTGTTCTGAATCAAATCTTCTATGAGTGGGGATTTGTGCTTCATTGTCATGACCTCGCCTTATGTTGTGGTAGCGTTTTTATTTAAAATTATACGCTTCATGTGAATATGTGTAAATTTTTTTAGACACATGTTGCTCAAACGATTTGGCACGAAAATTGCTTATTAAAAATGTATGAGTGATGAATCTACATTTTGAAAGGGAATATGTCTATGGGTGTAAATCATGCGGAAGTTGTCATTATTGGAGGTGGAATCGTCGGTTCAGCCATTGCTTATTTTTTGAGTAAACAAGGGTTGGACGTAACCGTGCTCGAGAAAGGGGAATTGGCGAGCGGTACGTCATCTCGTTGCGACGGTAACATTTTGGCTATCGATAAAGATCCAGGCTTTGACAGTCAAATGTCGCTGGTTAGTCAAAAGATCATCGATGAACTGAGCCGGGAATTGGCATGTCCGTTCGAATATAGGGCGCCAGGCAGCATTCTCGTCTGTGAAACGGATGAAGAAATGGAGGCAGCCCAGCAGTGGGTGAATAGGCAGAAGGCGTTAGGACTTCCGTTTCGGATGCTGGACCGGCAGGATATTCGCCAAGAGTCGCCGTTTCTGGCAGACGATCTTCCGGGCGGACTCGAGTGCGGCACGGATTCGACCGTCAATCCTTATCTACTTACTTACTCCTTATTTGATGATGCTCAAAAAAAATATGGTGCCCGTGTCTGTTTGAGAACGGAAGTTACTTCCATCAACAGAGATAGGGTAACAGGGAATTTCAAGATCAGCACGAATCAGGGTGAGTTTACAGCTAAAAAAATCGTGAATGCAGCAGGTGTTTGGGCTCCGCATATCGGCCAAATGGTCGGCTTGGACATTCCGATCGTGCCCCGGAAAGGGCATCTGATCGTTGCCTCGCGCCAAGTTCCTGTAGGTTTGCGGAAAGTGATGGAATTCGGCTATTTGATCTCCAAATTCGGCGGCCGGCGGAAAGTCGACCCACTCACGGAGAAATATGGCGTTGCACTCGTATTCGAACCTACGGAAAGCCAAAACTTTTTGATTGGCAGCAGCCGGGAGTTTGTCGGTTTTGATACCCACGTGAATATGGAAGTTGTTCGTTGTATGGCGAGAAGAACGCTTCGTTTTTATCCCAAAATCGGAGATTTTCAAATCATTCGTACTTACACGGGACTCCGGCCATGGACGAAAGATCATTTGCCGATTGTTTCTGCAGTCCATGAGGTGCCGGGCTATTATATCGCGGCAGGGCATGAAGGAGACGGAATCAGCTTAGCTGCGGTGACGGGGAAACTGATAAGCCAAATCATTACGGAGCAGTCCGAAACGATAATTTCAACCGAACCTCTAAAGTTTGAGAGATTTCAGGAAAGGGTGGATCCTACGTGAAGAGCAAAAAAGTGTTTACGACCGTAGATACGCATACCGGTGGAAATCCTACAAGAACGGTGATCAGCGGACTTCCCAAACTGGTAGGGTCAACGATGTCGGAAAAAATGCTGCATATGAAAACGGAGTATGATTGGATTCGAAAAATATTGATGTACGATCCGAGGGGACACGGCGTCATGTCAGGCGCTCTGCTCGTGGAACCTTGCCATCCGGAAGCGGATATCGGCGTGATCTATATCGAAACTGGCGGTTATTTACCGATGTGCGGCCATGATACCATAGGCGTTTGTACGGCATTGGTCGAGACCGGAATGATTCCCGTCACGGAGCCAACGACGTATTTGAAGCTCGATACGCCTGCGGGACTGGTTGAAGCGGAGCTTGCGGTGCAAAACGGGAAGGTCCAGAAAGTTGCTTTTCAAAATATTCCCGCTTTTTTATATAAGCATGTAAAGGTAGAAGCTGAGGGATTAGGCGGCGTCTACTGCGACATCGCATACGGCGGCAACTTTTATGCGATAACGGATGCCCGGGTGCTGGGGCTTGATCTTACGCCTTCCAACGCAGATACCATTGTGAAAATGGCTGTAAACTTGCGTAAGGCGATTAATCAATCGGTTGAGGTGGTGCATCCGGAGGCTTCGTATATAAGAGGATTAACCCACGTTGAATTTTATACAGACCCGACACATCCGGATGCCCATGTGAAAAATACCGTGATTGTCCCTCCTGGCGGAATTGACCGCTCTCCTTGTGGTACTGGAACTTCGGCTAAGCTTGCGGTGATGTTTGCCAAAGGGGAAATACGCATGAACGAGGAGTTCGTACACGAGAGTATTGTCGGTTCGCTGTTCCGTGCCGAGGTCGTCGGCACGACAAAGGTAGGTCGCTTCCCGGCTGTGGTGACAAGAATTGAAGGTTCGGCATGGATGACGGGAATGCACACATTTTTTATGCATGAGGACGATGAGCTTAATGAGGGATTTTTATTGATTCCGCCTGCAGAAGATCATTGAGAAAGGAGCGTTAACGATGGAACTAAAGCAGTATTATACAACAATTGACGCGCATACGGGAGGAGAGCCTCTGCGTATTATTACAGGGGGGATTCCACCGTTAAAAGGCGATACCATTCTTGCGAGAAGGGCTTACTTTCGCGAACACTATGATTACATTCGGAAGGTGCTCATGTTTGAACCGCGAGGGCACCATGGGATGTACGGATGCGTAATTACATCGCCAGTAAGTCCAGATGCCGATTTCGGCGTACTCTTTATGCATAATGAAGGATTCAGCACAATGTGCGGGCACGGCATCATTGCTGTAGTAACGGCTGCCATTGAAATGGGCTTTCTTCCGGCAGCCGAGGAACGCTCGCAGATTATTTTGGATACTCCGGCCGGCAAAGTGTTTGCTAAAGCCGAATGTGAAGGCACAGAGGTGAAATCGGTTTCGTTTCTGAACGTTCCTTCATTCGTTTTCGCACAAGACGTACGAGTAGAGGTTCTAGGAAAGTCTTTCACGGTAGACATCGCTTTTGGCGGCGCCTTCTATGCGATTGTCCAAGCAGAGGAGTTGGGCATCTCTGTTGACATTGCTGAGTTGTCTAAACTCCAAGAGTGGGGATCTTCGATTAAAGCCTACATCGAGAGCAATATGACAGTTAGCCATCCTTTAGAGCCGCAGCTGCAGGGCATTTATGGCGTGATCTTTTCGGATTCTCCGCGTAAGGAAGGCTCGCATTTGCGCAATGTGACGATATTTGCAGATAGGCAAATTGACCGTTCGCCTTGCGGAACGGGAACTTGCGCGCGTATGGCAGTATTGCAAGCCCGTGGCGAGTTAGAGATCGGTCAAAACTTTGTGCATGAAAGTATTGTAGACAGTCAGTTTACGGGACGCGTCATGGAAACTGTGAAAGTGGCTGAATATGAAGCTATCGTCCCTCTTATCCAAGGGCGAGCTTTCATTACCGGGACACACCAGTTTATTGTTGACCCGTCTGACCCGCTCGGGGAAGGCTTCCTTCTGGGTTAAAGGAAGTAGGAGGACTAAGGGGGAGGCAGCGTAGTGTATTCATATAGCGTAACGCAATGGATCTACGGAAATGAAGATTTGGAAACTAGTCTCGTTCGATTGAAAAAGTACGGTTATGACGGTGTGGAGCTTGCCGGTGAACCTGATAAGATGGACCTGGGTGTTGTTCAATCGCTGTTAAGCAAGTACGGTCTGGCATGCACCTCCATATGCGGGATCTATACATTGGATCGCGATCTCTCTAGTCCTAATGTGGAAATACGGAGTCATGCCGTTCAATATGTGAAGGCGTGCGTCGACATGGCTGTTCAGTTGGGGGCTTCTGTTGTCATCGTCGTTCCGTCGCCAGTCGGGAAAAGTGGCCCGGATTCGACCTATAAGGAAGAATGGAAGCTGGCAGTCTCCAGTCTTCAAGAAGCAGGAGCCTATGCGGAGTCGAAAAACATCGTTCTGGCGATTGAAGCGTTAAATCGATTTGAAACTTATTTGGTTAATACGTTAAGCGCGGCTAAACAGCTAGCCCAAGAGGTGGATCAAAGCAGCGTACGAATCATGGCTGATTTGTTTCATATGAATATTGAGGAAAGAAGCCACAGATCCGCGCTTCAGAACATAGCTCCATATCTGGCTCATATCCATATCGCTGACAACACGAGAGAAGCGGCTGGTTTAGGCCAAACCAACTTTGAGGATGTATTTAGAACATTGCAGGAACTCGGATACCAAGGATGCATTACCATGGAATTTATGCCGCCGGTATCTAATCCATACATGACGGCTCAACAAAGCGAATCGAGCGCACTTCATGATCGATACACGCAACAATCCATCTACCATATCAAGGGCATCGTCAGAGCATTGATGAAATAAGGGTTCTAACATTGAGAGGGGGGGATGCCCCTCCTTTCCCACCACATAAGAAAGTATAAGTTTTCGGATCCCGAAGACCGCTTTCTTATTGGCGATAAAACCTACCTCTAAACGCGGTCGCACATCTCTGATTGGCTTCGATAGAGGTTTTCTCATAATAGCAAGAAGGTGTGTTCGATTTTACTTTTAACCACAACGTGGAATTGAATTTCGGGATAAATCTTGTTCCAATCCTTTTCGAGGTCTTTCCACTGTTTGGGGTACTTCCGATGAACGATTTCTTTAATTCCGATGAGATCGACCTTATTTTTTTTTGTATAAGAAATAAACGCCATCATCTGCTCCTTTAACGACTCATTCAGTTCAACTTTCCACTTTTCAATTTGTTCAGGGTCGATCTTCGTTTCTTTTTGTACCTCTGCCACGTCAAAGTCTGCGTGAAGTTCTATCGTAACTGAGGGGATACCGTTTTGCATATTCGGTATGATCTTCGCAGAGTTATGGGTGTTTTCAAAAGAAAAGGACTTCTTTTTTTCTTCGGAATGAAGCGTTTCCTCTGCCTCTTTCGATTCATTGATAGCTCGAAGATAAGACTTGGTTTTTTCTCCGTCCATATAGGAAATCAGTTTGTCTTTGGCAAAGACGTACATGCCTCCTACTCGCAAGTTCAATTTCTCTGTTATGGGATGTTTATACACATGTAACGCCGGTACAGTCAAATCGTTGTAATCATTCGTTAAGGTCTGAAACACTTGCATTTGTGTTACTCGTTTGGTGCTAGCGTTGCTTTTTTGCGCTTTGATAAGCCCAGTAAGCCCTATTGAGGTCAATTTTTGCAGCGGAACTTCGGCTGAAAGGATATCCTTTGCTTTTCCGTCTGTAATGTACACATTCGTCATGTTTCGAAAATGACGTAAACGAGTGAGAATATCAAAGTGTTTCTGTACGCCTTCTTTTGCCACCTCTTTACTGAAAACAATAGCGCTAATATGCCCCCAAATCAAAGTTCTGCTCGTAGTAGCACTCAATTTCCTGGCAATATCAAAAAGCGTTTCCCCTACCTCAGACAGGTACACGGGATTTCCTCTAAGCCCTGAAGGTGCTTGACCTTGCGGAACCGTCTGTGATATTTCGACCGTTACACGAATGTTGTTATTTTCTTCTTTATCGATAGTAAGCGTATGAATAATAGCTATTTCATTGAGCTCCTCCCTTCCCCAACAACCCGTCAATGTCGCTAGCATTACAATCAAGATCATAAAGGAAATGATCCGCTTAGGCATGATGTTTCCTCCTGTTACGGTTGTTTGCTCATTCTTTTGCGGACAATCAAGGCCACTAGCAGGATTAAAATGGGAAGATACAATTGAAAAGTTTGGAAATACCACGGTTTCACATTATAAATTGTCGATAATTGTACCAGGCTGGAAACCTTAAATTTGGTATGAATAAACATACAAAGAGCGATAGGTAGAATAAGCCAACGATGGTTTTTTATGCTTAACACCTCCGAGAGACCATACACACTTCCCATGAAATAAAAGGAGAACTTGATAAAGATGCCAAGCATCCAAATCGTTACAACAAACATATCAATCCGATCCACGAAGTTGGCAATATTGATGTTGCGAATCAGTGACAGCGTCGGATAAGTTAGCTTTTCCGTTGTTTCTGCTCCCAAAGTCATCGTAGAGACCAAAACGAGTATGCATGAAAGTAATATAGCTAAAAGCATACCTATGACCGCGTAAACAGGTGTATGTTTTGTTTTCCGAACATGGTTGATAAACATGCAAACGATAAAAGCATCTCCAAAGAAGGACGTCGGCACTGCCCAAAATTTCAATGGCTCTAAAAGGCCGTTTTCCAAAATAGGTAATAAGTATTCAGGATGATATTGATTAACCAGGAGCAAGCAAAGGATGAGATAGGCACAAAAAGTGATGAAAAAAATGACTTCATTCATGCGAGAAAGCACTTCCATACCATGAAACACCACATAAGAAGATAAAACAATTGCAACAATTAGAAACACAGAGAAGGGGGTGGAAGGTTCTATTGTAATAAGAAAAAAATCAGTGAACTCACGCATCACCCACGTACATAAATCAATAAAATAAAAAATATAGGCAAAGTTGAATAGCCCGCCAATAAAGCGCCCAAACACTATACGATTAATATGAAAAAAACTTTTTCCAGGAAAAAGTCTTTCTAGAACAATAAACAACATAATGTTTATACATCCAAAAAGTCCGAAGATAAATATAAAAAGCCAGCCATCTCTGCCGGTCGTAGCGGTAAGGGACTGTGGAACATATAGAATGGTTGTGGCAATGGAAATAATAGCAAGCAGCTGCATGAACTGTCGATTTGAAATGACCTCTTTTTCCATTTGCTAACCACCTTACAGAAGTTCTTGGTACTATTTCTTTCCAGAGCGCATGAAGCCTTTCACTCGAAAAAGAGATGAGCGTTTTTTGCTCAATGTTAGTGGACGTCGAAAAAATATATCTATACTATCGGACCAATTAAATGGGGCCATAGGTGAAAGATAAGGCACCCCGAAGGAACGCAAGGAAGATAAGTGTATAAATATGAGAATGGCAGCTGCCATCAAACCTACGTAACCTAAAATTCCTGCTGAGATAATAACAAAGAACCGAACAAAACGAACAGCGTAGGCAGCACTGGTTGCAGGGATTGTAAAGGAGCAAATGCCTGTAAAGGCAACGAGAATAACCGTCTCTGGCGAGACAATTCCCGCCTGAACAGCTGCTTGCCCCAGAACAAGCGCGCCCACAATACTGACCGCTGAACCAACCTGCTTAGGCAACCGAATTCCTGCTTCGCGCAAAATCTCAAATACTCCCTCCATCAGCAGGACTTCAACTAATGTAGGATAAGGAACAGGTTCGCTTCCTTGGACGACACTCATTAATAAGGGTGTTGGAAGGAACTCAGGATGGTAAGTTACCGTTGCAATGTAGAAAGCGGGCAAGAACAATGTAATAAAGGTACAAAGTAACCGTAACAACCTAAGAATGGTTGAGACGTGATAGCGCCAGTAATAATCCTCACTCACCTGAAGCGACTGAAAATATACATAAGGGACAATCAAAGCCCCCGGCACCGCATTTAGCATGATAACGATTCTTCCGTCCAGTAGCGCGCCCACCGCTTTATCTGGTCGCTCCGTGGTTTCTATCAGAGGGAACAGCGTCCACTTGTTATCCGTCAACCATTCCTCCATATAGTTGACATCAAGAAAATCTTCTTCAGGAATGTTTGAGATTCGATTATGCACTTCCTGCAAGATGTCATCACTAACGATACCTTGAATGGATAATATGGCAATCGTATTCTTCGTGTATGAACTTATCTTCTTATACTCCACTTTAAGCCTTGAAGATTTGCAATGGAAGCGTACTAACGCGATGTTGTTCGTTAACGACTCGGTAAAACCATCATGTGGTCCTTTAATCGAGACTTCGTTTTCTGGCTCTTTAACAGATCTCGTTTGGACGGAAATCGTATCTACAGATAAAGCTTGAGTTGCACCCTCCAAAAGAAAAATGGTACAACCACTGATTAACTCTTCAACTGCTTCTTCGATGGTTTCCACGCTATTGTTAGCTCTAATTTCAAGCAAAGATACTAAGTAATCTATGTTCCCAATTTCATCGTTTGTTATTTCGGGAAATTTCACTAATTTATTTAACAAGTCGGTTGGGTCAGCGAGGCCACCTAGGTACAAGATACCAATAACCTTGTTGTTCTCAAACTCGATTTTTTTTACAACCAAATCACCTGTATCGTACATATCCGCCTTGATCGCATCGATACTAGCTTGCATGTCGAGTTGAATATTTGTCTGGTTAGCATTGTTCATCTTATGTGAATGTACACCGCCCTCGGTTATTAATTCCTATTTTTTCCTTGGCGAGTTTTTTTAAACCTTTATATAAGTGAATAAAAATCGATGTTTTCGGGGACATTGGATTCAGGTGATAGATATGAAACCATTCGTGTACTTAAACATAGCCTCTATTGTATGGGCACTGTTTCTTCTCAATTATTTGCCGGGAAGCAAAATGCTTGAGACAAATCAAAGTAACCTGTGGCTTTTTATGCTCGTGAGCTTGTGGACGATTGTGCCTACGCTGCTTATGATCTATGTAACGGCATGGATATCTAAAAGAAGTCGTAATTCTATATCCGAAAGAAAATGAAGGAAATATTGTAGAACTGTAACAAAAGGGCAGCTTCTTAAGTCGAATGCTGACTTGGAAGCTGCCCTTGGCTTTGTTTTAACGACTCATTTCGTTGACATTTGCTATAATTGTCTGGTTCCTTCCAGATTCCTTAGCTTTATACAAGGCCTGGTCGGCCATATGAATCAGCTCTTCAGCCGAATCTGAATGCAAAGAATAGTGTGCGATGCCCTGGGAGACAGTAATAGGCTGTCCAACAGGATTTGTATTATTTTCTAGTGTATTGCGAATTCGTTCGGCAACATGATAAGCATCGTCAGCAGCAACTTGAGGAATAAGTGCAATGAATTCTTCACCTCCGAAACGACAACACACATCACTTGGTCGAACAGTTGAAGTGATAATTTTTGCGAAATGCTTCAACACTTCGTCCCCAGCTTGATGACCATAAGTGTCATTAATAGATTTGAATCTATCAATATCCATAATAATAATAGAAAACGATGTTTGCTCCTCAATCCATTTATGCATGATTGCTTCGAGTGTTCTTCGGTTTGTTAACCCGGTCAATGGATCTGTCATTGCATCATGCGTCAATTGATCGGTCTGTTTTTTTATAGCCGTTAATGCATATCTAACTGCTTTTGATAACAAATCGAGCTCTCTATTCCAATGCTGTTTTCCTTCAGGGAGTTCGACTTTTTCTCTACCGATTTTGCTCACCAGGTCGGCCAAGGATACAAAAGGTTTCGCCAATCTGCGCGCAAGCCCTATGACGGTTAGCATTAATAACGAAAATGGAAGTATCGCATACAACAGAATGGCTGTTATATGACGAAGCAATTGTTCATAAACGACACTTATTGGCGACTGCACAACTACACCCCAACCATTTTCCGGAACCTTTACGTATCCTGCTAGTAAAGTCTCTCCCTTCAAATTGACCATCTGTTCATATCCGCTATGACCTTGAATAAGCTTTCGAACGATTTGATTGGCGCTAATATCCTCGCCTAACCGAGTTGTGTCGCGATGGAACAGCACATGACCGTCGGATTCCACTATGTAAAAATATGAACCTACTTTATCTGTCGGGTTACTCCCGAAGATCATATTCAATATGTTGTATTCTTCAAGGTAAAGAGTTCCTCCGATAAACCCTCGGTATATACCTTCCTTGTCGAATATGGGTTCGCTCATAAATACGATGAGGCGCTTGGAATTTGCAGTAATGTAAGGTTTGGAGAGGTAGGGCTTTTGCGATACCAATGCGGCCTTGGCCGCTTCCGTTGTAATATATTTTCCAGCTGTGCCGATGGATTCCGGAGACACATTTCGAACAAGTCCCGTTTCATCCACCACGGAAATGGAATTAAAGTAGTTGCTGCTATGACGCATTAATTCTAGATTAGAATATACTTCATTTGCATTCATGGCGTTTATATTTGAAAAAATGCTTGCAGAATAGTACAAGCTGCTACGCATGGATTTAAACAAAGAGTCTATGGTCTGGCTCATTTTGCCTGCACTTGAAAAATTCAAAGTGAGTGTTGTGTCGATCAGTGATTTTTTTTTCGATTGATAGGAAGCAACGAGCAGAATGGTTAAAGTCAGAAGAACGGATAGGGAGACCAGCCCTATTAAAAGTGTGGCCAAGCTAATCTTATTTCTTTGGTTTGCTTTTATTTCGTTTAGCATAGGCACTGGCTGCCCCCTTTGTACTGAATTCGACATATTTCGTCATGTTCGAGCTTTAATTATAAAACAAAATACCTATAAATGCAGTAAGGGATTTCCATATACCATGTCTAAAGGCGTATAAAGGTATTTTAATGCGATGATAAAAGAAGGTACAGATTCATACAACAAGAATTAACCGGCTGCGAATGCAGTCGGTTTTTTATAATTTTTATGTTGATTTATATGAATTGGTTTGAAATAATGTCTCGATACGCTTTATTTTAAGTTAGGAGAATTATCTCAATGAACAAACGTATACGCGGGTTAAATAAAACTTATGCTATGCAGCTAGCAACCATCTTTGTGGGATTCATTATTTTTGGAATCTCAGAAAATATTAAAGGTCCAGCAATTCCGTTAATTCAATACGATTTTAATCTGGATGAAAAGCAGCTTGGCTCCCTTTTGTCACTCAATGCGTTGGGTTATTTGATCGCCTGTGCCTTTACGGCTTACTTGACTCGCAGACTGGGTATCAAAGCTGTGAGCCTTCTTGCCTTCGGGACTATGCTGGTTTCGGGTATCCTTATCTTTTTCTCCCACAGCTATCCGGTTTTTTCCTCGTCTTATTTTTTGATGTACATCGGCAACGGTATGCTCGAGATCGCTCTTGCCATTCTTGGAGCTCGCATTTTTGTCAAAAATACCGGTACAATGATGAACCTATCCCATTTCTTTTATGGGCTCAGTTCTATCGCGGCCCCCATGCTCGCGTCAGGTTTGATGTCGGTGAGCTTGTTCGGGCATATGGTAGACTGGCGGGGGATGTATCTCATTATGCTTTCCTTGTCAGTGCTGCCGATGATTCCAGCATTTCTCGGCTCTTTTCCGGGCGATAATCTGCAGCATGAGGAGAAAATTCCGTTCAAAACGCTGATACGCGATCCTGCTATTTGGCTAATCGTACTCATTCTTACGTCTGGTGTTGTATCGGAAATGGCTGTGGGAGGATGGTTGGTCAATTTTCTGGAAAAAGCCTATAAGTGGGAACCTGTTTCTGCTTCCGGAATGTTGTCTGCGTTCTTCTTATGCTTCTCACTTGGAAGACTTCTGCTGGGACCAGTCACGGATAAGATCGGGTTCAATCTATCCCTCATTATTTTTTCTGGATTTACTGCAGTATGTACCTTCCTCGCCATCTGGGGAGGAGAGTCACTTGCTGTTCTGTTCGCTGTCGCAGGGGTAGGAATTTCGCTGATTTACCCTACGGTCATGGCCTTTATTGCTAGGAGATACCCACACAGTAGTGAAACCGCCATCACATTTGCCGTTACCCTCATGGGTATCGGCAGTGTTATCGGTAACTATGCGATTGGAGCTATCACAAACGGCATCAAAAACCTCTACGGAGCTGAAGGTGAAATGGGTCTACTGCGAGGACTACAAGCTGGATACGGATTTATTGGATTGTGTGCGCTCATCTGTGCTTTATCAGGCTTTATATTGTATAGATATTTGAAAGCGCGCAAAGAGCTGATATAATTTCCGAACTTCAAATAGCACAATCTGTTATAAAAAGCGTCCACCAAACCGTACAACCGGTTTGAAGGACGCTTTTTCCTTTTTAGAATGCAGGAACTACCGCTACTCCGTACTTGTCTTGGATAAATTTTTTCACTTCAGGAGAGGTTAAAGCAGCTCCCAGTTTTTTGATTTCATCGCGGTTTTCGTCACCTTTGCGAACGGTAATTACGTTGGCGTAAGGAGAGTTTGCATCTTCTCTGAACAAGGCTGTTTTTGGATCGATTTTAGCCTCAATAATAATGTTCGTGTTGATAACCGCGCCATCAAGATCTTGTAAGGATCTAGCTAAAGTAGGGGCTTCAGCTTCCACAAACTTCAGGTTTTTCGGGTTACTGACGATGTCTTTAGGTGTTGCCTGGTAGGTAGTCAAACCGTCTTTCAGCTTGATTAATCCTTGCTGCTGAAGGAGTACAAGCGCTCTATATTCATTGGATGGGTTGTTTGGAATGCCAATTTTCGCGCCATCTTTAATATCATCCTTCGATTTGAGCTTGGTGGAGTAGAAGCCGATAGGCTCAACGTGAACTTTGATCGGATTCACAAAGTCGAAGCCCTTTTCAGTTTTAACTGAATCGAAGTAAGGCACATGTTGGAAGAAGTTCGCGTCGATTTGCTTATCTTTAAGCAGCTGATTCAACAGACCTTCATCCGTGACTTTAACAACGAGGTTAATTCCTTGTTCCTTAAGCTTCGGTTTAACGAAATTAAGGATTTCAGAGTGCGGGATTTCTGCAGATCCGATGGTTAAAGTGACTTCTTTTTTTGGTGCTTCTGTTGGAGCGCTGCTTGGTGCTGCCGCAGTTGCTGCTGGTGAGGACGCTTTAGGACTGCTCGCTGCTTCCGTACTGCTCTTGGCACCGCACCCAGCAAGGATAACACTAAAAGCTACGAATAATGAAACGATAGAAAATAATCCCTTTTTACCCATGGATAACTCACTCCTATTTCTTTTATGTATATTTGGTCATGCAATGAAACCGATAGGAACAATCTTGCTCTAGCTTTAATCAAGCTTGAAGCGTTTTTTATTTATGGACCTAGAAACGTAGTCTCCTGTCCACTGAAAAATCTGCACAAGAAGAATAATGATAATGACAGTTGCGATGAGGACGTCTTCACGAAATCTCTGATATCCGAAGCGAATGGCCAAACTGCCCAGCCCTCCAGCACCGATGGCTCCGGCAATCGCAGTAAACTCGGTGATGGCGATAATAGCAATCGTGACTCCGCGTACAAGCGCTGGCAGGGCTTCAGGAATAAGCACTCTGAAAATAATCGTAAACGGGGAAGCTCCAACGGCTTTTGCCGCTTCTATTTTCCCAATGCCAACTTCCTTCAGCGATGTTTCGATTATCCTTCCTAAGAAAGGTGCGATACCGATCGAAAGTGACACGATAGCGGCCGTAGGTCCCAAGGTGGTTCCGACTATCAAGCGAGATAAAGGCAGCAGCAGGACGATTAATATGATAGAAGGAATGGAGCGAATGCAGTTAATTACCAAACTTATGACTTTATGGAGCACCGTAGCTTCAAGAATACCGCCTTTCTCCGTTACTACTAGAGTGACGCCAAGCGCAGTACCCATAATCAATGCGAAAATGGAAGACCAAAACAGCATATAGAGTGTTTCTAAAAGAGCAGGCCAGAGTAATTCGATTAATTCTTGAATCATATGCTGACTCGCACCCTCTCTTCGATGTGATGCTTATTGCGGTAGAAATCAATGATTTTTACAAATTTCTTGGCAGTGTCGCTTTCGGGATGTAGGAAAAATTTGTCCACGGATCCTTGCTCAACGATTTTACCTTTCTCGATAACCGCAAAGTTTTTGCAAATGTGCTGCAGCACATCGAGTTCATGGGTGATCAGCACAATGGTCAAATTAAGCTTACGGTTGATGTCTTTTAGCAGCTCTAGAATCGAGTAGGTCGTTTGAGGATCAAGCGCTGATGTCGCTTCATCACTGAGAAGTACGTCTGGCTCATTAGCGAGAGCTCTGGCGATGCCAACCCGCTGCTTCTGACCTCCGCTCAACTGGGATGGATGAGCATTCTCTTTATCGCTTAGTTCTACAAGCTCCAGTATTTCACTAACACGCTGGCGAATGTACGATTTGGGATGACCTGCAACTTGCAAGGGGAAGGCCACATTTTCAAATACAGTCTTGGATTCAAGGAGGTTAAACTGTTGGAAAATCATGCCGATCTTCAGTCTAGCTAGGCGCAAGTCTTTCTCTGAGAGGTCTGTAATGACCTTGCCTTCGATCTCAATGCTCCCGGAATCAGGCTCCTCCAACCGGTTTAGACATCGGATTAGTGTTGATTTACCTGCACCGCTAAAGCCTATAATGCCAAAGATATCCCCTTTTTCGATCTCAAGGTTGACGTTTTCTAAAGCAGTGAACACAGATTGGGGTGTTCGATATGTTTTATTGAGATTTTTGATGACGATCATGGTGACCCTCCTTAATGCCAATTAATCCGAGCGTGTTAGTTTAATTTAAATGACGCCTTAAATTCTGTCAAGAATATTTCTTTCACCGCTTGTTCAGGCTTTTCATCCTGGGATTGACGGTTATTGGGGAGGGTGGTAAATTAAAACAAATTAAATTCATTGTATTACTTGGAATTAAAGGAGGAAGCCTCATGTCTCGTAAAAGACAAATAAAACTGTCCGCCTATTTGGTGGGAACCGGTATGCATGTAGCATCTTGGAGACATCCTGATGCTCAGGCGGATGC
Source organism: Paenibacillus germinis (assembly GCF_013141785.1). NCBI lineage: Bacteria > Bacillati > Bacillota > Bacilli > Caryophanales > Paenibacillaceae > Paenibacillus > Paenibacillus germinis. The sequence continues at coordinate 61,685 of NZ_WHOC01000073.1, read as the reverse complement.
CAGCATAGATATTGATTACTACAAACATTTGGCTCAAATTGCGGAGAGAGGAAAGTTTGATATTGCCTTTATTGCGGATAGCTTGGCTATCAATGAGGAGTCGCATCCGAATATTTTGACCCGCTATGAACCTATCACCTTAATTACAGCTTTAGCAGGGGCAACCTCGAAGATTGGCGTTGTTGCGACAGCCTCCACCTCTTACGTAGAACCCTTTAATCTGGCGCGACAATTCATGTCCGTTGATCATATCAGCAAGGGTAGAGCTGGTTGGAACATAGTAACGACTAGAGATTTGTCCGGGAATACAGCATTGAATTTCAATGGCAGTGAGCATTATGAGCATAGCTATCGATATAAGCGGGCTGAAGAATTTATTGACGTGATCAAAGGCTTATGGGATTCCTGGGAAGATGACGCCTTCATTCGCGACAAAGAAAGCGGCCAGTTTTTTGACCGCAGCAAGCTTCACAAGCTGGACCATGTAGGCGAGTTTTTCTCGGTGCAGGGGCCGTTAAATATTCATCGCTCCAAACAAGGACACCCAGTGCTGGTGCAAGCCGGATCCTCGGAGCCTGGACAACTGTTCGCTGCTAGGAGCGCAGAGGTTATTTTTTCACATAAAAATAGCCTCGAGGACTCTCAAGAATTTTACCGTTCATTCAAAAGTAAGGTCGTCTCCTTCGGCCGCTCCGCGGATGAAGTGCATATTCTACAGGGCATTTCGCCGATTATTGGGGAAACCGATGAGATAGCGCAGCAGAAGCTTGCCTACTTGGAATCATTAATAACCGACGAAACAGGCTTAAAGTTCCTGACCGATTATTTTGGAGGTTTGGATTTAAGTGAGCATACGCTCGAAACCAGAACGCTTGATATTGGATTTGGCGAACTGACGGGTGTACGATTCGAATATGAGAAATTTCGTCCTTTCGTTATCAAAGAAAACCCAACTCTTAGAGAACTATATTCTTTGTTAACCGGGTCATATACCGTCAACGACTTTGTAGGAACGCCTGAAAAAATAGCCAATAATTTAGAAAAATGGTTTGTTGAAAGAGCAGTAGACGGCTTTATGCTGATGTCACCGCTTTTGCCGAGCAGTTTGGAGGATTTTGTAAATCTGGTCGTCCCACTTTTGCAGGAGAAAGGATTGTTCCGGACCGAATATGAAGGTGATACGCTTCGTGATCATCTGAATTTGCCAGTGCCCCCAAATCGGTATAGCTTAACGCAGTCGGCATCCAATAAGTAATCTGGTTCCAAATTTACTGTTGACTGTTGCAGATGTTTTTAATAGAATTAACCAAGGGTTGTAATTCATACTAAATAACTAGGAATTGAAGACGTTTGATGTACCAGATATACTGGACATACATTTCGCACCCCAACGCATCCTCATAGCAGGATGAAGTACAATTATTATTATTTAACCTTTGGATAATAAATACAGCTAACTCGACAACGAGAAGCAAACTGATCCAGTTTGTTTCTTGTTGTCTTTTTTGCATTTTCACATTTGGAGGCTGTTCCATGGCAACTACCCACACGAATCGTATGGCGCTGAGAAACACGAATACAAGTAACAATCGAAACATCCAACAACAGATCGGCAGCACCTATGAAAAGATGCTAAGGAACTCACTGTACAAGTTCCTGCTTTTTGTATCGGGACTGCCAGTCAATCTGATTGTGACCCTTATTTATCTCGTTCGAAAGAAATCCGATCCATATTTGCAGATTAGAGAGGAGACAGTAAATCGTTATCGTCAAGAGGGATATGAAAACCGACTTATAGAGGAGGCTAGAAAACAGCTTACTAACAAGTATTTATTTTTTAATAAACCGATTAGCACAATCAAGCTTCAAAAAGAGGCGAAACGATTCGCAGACAACGTCTTTCATGAAGAGGTTACGAAAAAAGTAGAGGAAGTCATGAGAGTTAGCGGGGTTAATAAAGTTACTTATGGCGGTACTTTTAAAATGCTGATCTCGAATCCGTTATTTTTTATGGCTTCACTACTTCCGGGATTATTGATGTACCTGATCATTTACATCTACAGCAAGCCATATCTGAAATATGTGTTCGATCGGTTAGTCATGATGGTGTTTGTTATTTTCGGAGTCACATTTCTAGTCTTCACGATTCTATATTTATCTCCTCTGGACCCTGCGGCTAACATACTAGGTCAGACGGCAACACCGGATCAATTGAATCAATTCAATGAGGTTTACGGGCTGGATCAGCCTTATCTCATTCAATTGTGGAACTCCTTTAAAGGACTCATTACCTTTGATCTAGGCAAGTCATTCTCCGGGAACGAAATGGTGTCAACAGAGATTACTCGCAAGCTTCCGATCACATTGAAATTAACGGTGATTTCATTAATCATCGCCATTCTTATGGCTATACCTGCTGGTCTTATTTCGGCAACAAGGCAGTATTCTTTCTTCGATTATGGCTTCATGTTACTTGTATTAATTGGTTTATCGATCCCGGATTTTTGGCAGGGGCTCGTAGCCATATTGAATTTTTCTATTAAGGTAAACTGGCTGCCAGCCACCTATAATCCGGACAATTGGCTATCCTTAATCAATCCAGCCATCGTGTTAGGGACGGGACTCGCAGCATCGGTAGCTAGGATGACAAGGTCTTCCACGCTCGAGGTGATTCATCAAGATTATATCGTTACGGCTAAAGCCAAAGGATTGAATGAACGCAAAGTCATCTTAAAGCACGCACTCGGCAATGCGCTTATTCCCATCGTCACTGTGATCGGATTACAGTTTGGCGGTATGCTCGGCGGCGCTGCTGTAACGGAAAAAGTATTTAATATCAACGGGATTGGCAGCTATATCGTAGATAAGCAGTTTATTCCAGATATTCCGGGCATTCTAGCTGGGGTGATCTATGTAGCCGTGACCATTTCACTGGTCAATTTGCTGGTAGATCTATTGTATGCGTTCCTAGACCCCCGAATCAGATCCAAAATGAGAGACTACTAAAGCGGGTGCATGATGAGCAAACAACACTATATGAAACGTGAGACAAAACGCAAACTGAAAGCTTTTCAGGAATACAAGCTTTCTAACTTTGCATGGTCTTCTTCTCTTGTAATATCCATCTTATTTTTATTCAATGGTTACGATTTGTTCGAGCGGACCATACATATTCCATTTCTTACTTTTGCAGGTATCTATTTGATTTTCGGACTGTTACAGCTGCTCGTTTCGGTGAAAATCAAAAAGGATGTCTTGGATGGAAATGCGATCAAAACGTCGACTCGGATCTTCGGATTTTCACTGATTGTTGCTCTGCTGACAGGGAATATATTCGTTGCGATCGCTGCGCTCGACATGATCAAAAAAGAAAAATCGATTGAATATACACTAGCCATTTATATGGCTTTGACGAACTTTTGTATCATCAGTATCTCAGGTCTGAATGTATTCAAACCCTACGTTTCTAATTTGTTTTTACTAGGCATGGGCATTCTTATCGGGATCAGCATCTTACATGTCCTTTCCATGTTTATAATCACTGTCTTTGTGAAGAACGGAGCGGTGGATCGCAGGCTTGTACCCCTGGCTTACCTGTTACTCGTCACTTCGATTACAGGCAATATATTCTCCTTGCTTCTAGGATTTACGTTGTTATCCAAAATTAAGAATGACAACAAGGAGATACTCGTGACGTGGATTGATATTTTGCGAAGATTATTTAGAAATTCCATGGCTGTACTTGGTCTTTTATTCATCACAGTTCTGCTCTCCATATCGATCTGCAGCTATTTTACTTTCGAGTATACGCTTGCGATAGAAAACAATTATTCAACACTTCTACTGCCTCCAAGTCTGGAGTATCCGTTTGGAACGGATGATTTCGGGAGATGTGTGTTTACAAGAATTGTGTTCGGCGGACGAATTTCATTATTAGTAGGTTTCATTTCGACATTAATCCCGGTCCTTGCGGGTGGATGCTTGGGTGCTTTATCCGGTTATTACGGCAAGTACATCGATAACTTCATTATGAGAGCTTTAGATATTTTATATGCGGTTCCGGGGATGCTCCTAGCCATTGCAATTGTGGCAGCATTCGGGGCTAATACAACTAATTTAATACTAGCGCTTAGTATCGGATACATCCCTACCTATGCGAGGACTATGCGGGCGACGGTTTTAAGCGTTTCGAATTATGAGTTTATTGAAGCGGCTAGAGCGTGTGGAGCGAAGGATCATATCATTATTTTCAAACATATTATTCCGAATTCCTTGGCACCGATTATTGTGAAAGCCACGTTGACGATAGGTGTAGCTGTCATCTCTACCAGCAGTTTAAGTTACTTAGGCCTGGGCGTTGAGCCTCATATCCCGGAGTGGGGTAATATTTTGAAAATAGGAAGCGATTATCTGGAATCCAAATCGTATTTGGCCGTTTACCCAGGGCTGGCGATCATTATGATGGTGTTATCCTTTAACTTTTTTGGGGATGGGCTTAGAGATGCCTTGGATCCGAAGTTGAAATAGGAGATGGATGGAACATTGGACAACATACTAGAAATCAAAAATCTCCACGTTCATTACGTGACGGAGGATAGCGAAATTAAGGCTGTAAATGGTGTGAATCTGGCAATCAAGAAAGGGGACAGTCTGGGTCTGGTCGGCGAAACAGGCGCAGGGAAAACGACAACAGCGCTATCGATTATTCAACTGATCCCCGACCCTCCCGGAATAATCGTAGAGGGTGAGATTCTTTTTAACGGGAAGAACTTAATTCATAACACAGAAAAAGAGAACAAACAGCTCAGAGGCAACGGAATTTCCATGATCTTTCAGGATTCGATGACGGCGTTAAACCCGATTATGCGGGTTGGCGATCAACTAGCCGAAGTGGTCATTACGCATACCAAGGTGAGTAAAGCGGAAGCCAAAAGGCAGGTCATCGATTTGTTGGAAACCGTTGGGGTAAAGGCGGACCGATACAATGATTACCCGCATCAATTTTCCGGTGGCATGAAGCAGAGGGTGCTGATCACGATGGCGCTGCTGTGCAATCCGGAATTGTTGATTGCAGATGAACCTACGACAGCCTTGGATGTAACTATTCAGGCTCAGGTACTCGAGCTTATAAAGCAGCTAAGAAAAAAATATAACATGTCCATGATATTAATCAGTCATGATCTGGGTGTTGTTGCGGAGACATGCGACAGAGTTGCCATCATTTACGCCGGGGAAATCGTCGAAATTGGCACGGTTGAAGAAGTGTACACCAATCCTAAGCATCCTTATACTAGAGGGCTCTTCGAATCGATACCCAAGCTCGAGGAAGATCAATCCAGGTTATTTCAAATTGAAGGAACTATGGCTAGTCCTGCCTCATTGCCGAAAGGCTGCTACTTTCACCCTAGATGCAAATACAAAGCGGACATTTGTGAAACCATTTCACCGGGGATGCAGGGAGAAGAGCATCTTAGCAAATGCCATTTCTCACTACGAGATGAGGTGTTGGCATGAGTTCACAAAATGTGTTAGAGATCAAACACGTAAAAAAACATTTTGCCGTTCCAAAAGGCTTACTGCATGCCGTAGATGATGTTTCTTTTAGCGTGAAGAAGGGTGAGACCTTAGGGATTGTAGGGGAATCCGGGTGTGGGAAGAGTACCTTAGGAAGAGTCATCTTAAGATTACATGAACCGACAGCAGGCAATATCTTGTTTAAGGATATGGACATTACCACCTTCAGTAAAGAGGAAATGCGGCAAATGAGACAGCATATGCAGATTATTTTCCAAGACCCGTATGCTTCTCTAAATCCAAGATTGACGGTTTCGCAAATCATTGAGGAGCCATTAACCTTCTTTAAACTTTACAAAACAGACAAAGAACGTAAAGCCAGAGTAGCAGAGTTGATGGATTTGATCGGGCTGCCGCAAAGAGCTTACAATGCGTACCCGCATGAATTTGATGGAGGACGAAGGCAGCGGGTCGTTATCGCTAGAGCCTTAGCCATTAATCCTGACTTTATCGTGTGTGATGAACCAGTCAGTGCACTCGACGTATCCGTCCAAGCGCAAATTCTCAATCTGATGGTGGATTTGCAAAAGCAGCTGGGGCTAACTTATATGTTCATTTCCCATGATCTGTCCGTCGTCAAACATATCTCCAACCATGTCGGCGTGATGTACCTAGGCCAGCTGATTGAGAAAGCGTCTAAGTCGGCGTTTTTCAAAAGGCCGCTGCATCCCTATAGCATGGCTCTCTTATCGGCGATCCCGTCTGTCAACGTGAAGGAGAAGAAGGACAAGATCATTCTGAAGGGGGAAATTTCATCTCCTATTAATCCGAAGCCGGGCTGCCGTTTTGCTCCAAGGTGTCCTTTCGTTCAAGACGCATGTCTGGAGAAAGATCCTGAATTTAAGGAAATTGAAGATGACCATTTTGTTGCCTGTCATAGGGTTGAAGAATTTGCTCAAGGACTACTTCATTATCATTAATTCCTCAACTATTTGAGTGGGTTATATATAGCTATACAACAATTACTGGGAGGATTTTAGATGAAAAAGAGAGCCATACCCGCACTATTACTAAGTAGTATGCTTGTACTCGGAGGTTGCTCAATTGCAACGAAGAAAGATGTTGTCGCAGAGACAAGTAAGGAACCCGCTGACGTTCAGAAACCGGTGGATATCGAACTGCTTACAATGAGCAGCAATGAAACAGATGCCAACGTCATTCGGGATCAGCTATCCAAATCAGGTTTCAATGTGAAATTGAACCTACAGCCCGACTTTGGTAGCTTTACAGCTCAGCAAAAGGCGGGCAACTTTGATATTGCCATCTCCAGTTGGACGACAGTAACCGGAAATCCAGATTATGCGGTAAGATCCTTGTTCAAAACAGGTGGAGATTATAATAAAGGACCGATCAGCGATCCTGAAATCGACAAGTTAATAGATACGGCAGCGTCTCAAACACCTGAACAGTATAAGGCAACTTATGAAAAACTGGAGCAGCGTTTGGTCTTTGATAAAGCGTATATCGCTCCTCTATATGTATCGTTGAAGAACCAAGGCTTAAATAAGAATGTATTGAACGATAGCTCCGTACGACTGTCCAAATCAAGATCGATGGTATGGGAAGCTATCGATTTCGCGGATACATCCAAAAGGGATAAGGATCCGTTAATTTTACAACAAAGTATTGCAAGTTTAACCTCTCTTGATCCGATTAAAGGGAATGATGGATCGATTAACATGCTGAACACGAACATGTATGTAAGGCTGGTTAATTTGACTGATGATGACAAAATTACGGCAGATGGAGCGTTATCCCATAACTTCGCCATTGCTAATGGCAATTCAGAGTATTATTTCCTCTTGAGGGATGACATCAATTTTGCCAAAATTCAAGCGAAAGCAGCTGTCGACTCCAAAGATCGAGTAGGCGCTGAAGACGTGGTATTCTCCCTAAACCGTGCTAAGAACAAGGACTCTGTTCCAGACCACAGAACGTACAGCTTGCATGAGCATATCAAAAGTGTCGAGATTGTAACCGATCTAAATACGTTATCATCTGTCAAACAATCAGGGTCAAACAGCACGATTAAAGAAGTTCTTGAAAAAGGATTGAAGTCTCCGATCAGCGAATTGTCGGGCAATAAGACGGATGTTAACAATCAATCTGGGAAATACCAAGTTGTTAAATTAACGACGACAGAACCATTCCCGCAAGTATTGAACTATTTGGCGCATCAATCAGCAGGTATTGTCTCGAAGAAGCAGGTCGAAAGTATTAATACATTTGATGTGGCCAAGTATGATGTGAATAAGGATATTTCCTACGGTGATCAAGCGACAGTAACAGAAGGCGCAAAGTATAACAATGCACTCGCGGCCAGCGGTCCTTACATTCTTTCTTACAAGAATGATTATGAAGCGGTATTTTATAAGAATCCAGGTTACAGAATAGGTACGGAATACGAGCCTAAGATTTCTAAAGTCGTGGTACGTTTCATCAAAGATGCGGATAGCGCGTTATCGGCATTAAGAAGCGGCGAGATTCATGTGTACTACGGTGTTTCGGAAACTAAATTTGATTTAGTGAAAAATGACAGCAAGCTCAAGCTGCAAACGCTTGAAAGCAATGGGGTAGCTTATCTCCTGTTTAACTTGAACAACCGAGAAGTATCCAAAAGTGAAGATTTGAGAAAAGCAGTCTTGTATGCCATTAATCAAGATGAGCTTATTAAAACGTATAATAACAATAAGTTTAAGGCAGTTTCAACGTTAACGCCTTTGGTTAAAACAGGTTTGGAGTTGAAGGCGGATCCTAACAAAGTGAAGGAATTCTTGAAGAAGTACAGTGAAAGTAAATAAGTGAAGGGTGATAACATGCCTGCTGTCAAAATCTCACAACACGATGCACTGATGATCGAAAGCATTCGAGCTCAGGGAACTTCCGATCAAGCTCTGCTTGAGCTAGTGAGAAGTGCAAACCTCACTGATCTGCAAGCTTCGGGGAATAGCGATTTTGATTATCGCGAATTGCTTCCATTCGCTAACGCGGATTGGGCATCCTTTGAAGCAGCGATTCTAGAGGGATATGAAATCAAATACAATACCATAAACGGAATCAGGTATTTATTGCGAGTTAAATTTGGCAAAGAAGTTGAGCGATTGACGCGAGATGAAGGCGATTATCTGGCAGATGTTGAGCTTCGTACGGAGGACTTGAACAAACTGCGGGAGATTGTCTCGAAATATTGGTCAATAACTGAAGGGAAGCCTCATGAGGTTGAGGGGCTTCACCATGTTCGTATTGAGCTTTTACAAAAATAGGCACATTTAGAGAAGAGCGAGAAGAACCAGCAAACCCTTGAGTTTGCTGGTTTGTTGCCTTATAAACGTTGACTCATCCTATGCTGCTGCCTGAATTCATTCGGCGAAAAGCCCGTAAACCTTTTGAACATTCGGGATAAATAAGGCGTTTGCATGCCCAGTTGTTCGGCTATTTCGGCGATGGTCATATCCGAATGGAGGAGCAGGGAGTTAGCCTTTTGCATTCTCTTTTTATTGATGTAGACGATAGGTGAGACGCCGAGCATTGATTTGAAATAGTGCAAAAAATACTTCGGGTGAAAGTGGACGAGTTGGGACAACATGTCTACTGTCATTTGCTCAGTCAGGTGTTTTTCGATATATTGCAGTACGATATACAGTTTATGGACGGAAGGAATCGATGCCGTTTGCAGCGGATCTACCGTGGATCGTTCAATGAACCGTGACATCAAGTGAAATAATAACGATTTGACAATAAAAGGCGCAGCTAGTCCATCGCTTTCATGCTGGGTAATCAGCTCTTGAAACTGGTTTTTTATCGTTTCATCATTTCTCATGGCGATGCAATGAGGTGTGATCAACAAATCAAACAAATTATTTTCCCCAACGGTTGCGGTAAAGTGGCACCAATATGTTAAAAAAGGATTGCTCTCATCGGTTGAACAAGATATACGCGTGCCGGCTGGCACAAGAAACAGCTCCCCTGGAACAGGGTAGTATTCGATATTATTGATTTTCAGCCAACCTTCTCCTTCCAGAAAAAAATAGAGAACGTTTTCTCCTTGAATGATGTTGGTACCGCCCCAATCAGGTCTCACTCTCGTAAGAGCGCCTGTCGACATGTGGATCTGTGTATTCGATAAATAGGTACGAGCCAAATCCATCCTGTTACTCACCTTTTTCATGAAGATAGCTTACTATTGTGCAAAAACCTCCTATTATTATATATTCATTTCCCACTTTCCGCATCTTACAATAAATATCAATCACATTGTTTGAAAGGGGATTAATATAATGAATCACACTATACTAGCCAAGCCATCGGAGCAGCAGCTTAAGTGGCAGGATTTGGAATTTGGGATGTTTTGTCATTTCGGTATCAATACGTTTTGCGATCAGGAGTGGGGGGAAGGTACGGATTCCCCGGAATTGTTTAACCCGACGCAGTTTGATGCTCTGCAGTGGGTTCGCTCAGCCAAACTAGCGGGAGCCGCTTATTTTGTTTTAACGGCCAAGCACCATGATGGATTCTGTTTATGGCCGACGGAAACGACCGATTATTCTATTAAATCGAGCCCTTGGAAAAATGGACAAGGCGATGTCGTTCGTGAAGTTGCGAGTGCGTGTGAGCAGGAGGGTATCCGTTTTGGTCTGTATTTGTCGCCGTGGGATCGGCATGAACCGTGTTATCCGGACAAGGAGGCTTATGACGATTTTTATGCTGCCCAGCTGACGGAATTGCTTACGCAATACGGGCCGCTTGTCGAGCTTTGGTTCGACGGGGCCGGTTCTCATGGCAGGGAATACGACTGGAGACGCATCATGGGATTAGTGAAGCAGTATCAACCGGATGCGATGGTTTTCAACATGGGGGCGCCGACGATCCGATGGGTAGGCAATGAGGATGGCGTTGCACCTTATCCGTGCTGGAACACGGCTGAATCCGCCAAGCTAAGCATGTATACGCAAGATATGGCGGCATGGCTGCCAGAAACCCCGGCATGGGTGCCCGCCGAGTGCGATGTGCCGATCCGCAAGGATCGCTGGTTCTGGCATCCGAATGACGAACACACACTTCGCTCGCTGGACAACTTACTCGATATTTACTATCGCTCAGTTGGACATGGCTGCACGCTTTTGCTAAATTTGGCCCCCGATAACCGGGGACTCTTGCCTGAGGCGGACGTTAATCGACTGATTGAATTCACAGGCGAAATCAAGAGAAGATTCTCTAACCCCATTTCCGCGACGGATGGAGAGGGAGATGCTGTACTATTGTCGTTTGAGGCGGAAACCGATGTCAATCACGTGATTTTAATGGAAGATATTGCCCACGGCGAACGCATTCACTCTTACGTGCTCGAGGCAGAGCAGCAAGGGCAATGGATAGAACTAGTCAAAGGAAGTGCCGTCGGTCACAAGAAAATCGACCAGTTTGAAACGGTCCGTACCAAGCAGCTGCGGCTTCGAGTTACGGCTAGCGTAGACAAAGCCCTGATACGGAGTTTTGCGGGTTATAATTGCTGATAGAACAAGTAAAAATCGATGCGGGATTGTGCTGCCCAGCTCTAAGGCCCGTGCTCAGTCCTCCCCGGCACTACCATTATGCTCGCGGAACGTAGAGACCCTATTTTGCTCGAAACGGCTTATTTCTCGTTTTCGCGGAACGAGGAGCCGCTATTCTCCCGTTTTCGCGCTGTAAAAGCCGCAAAACACCAAAATAGCGCCGCTACGTTCCGCGTACAAGCCCCATATCGGCATAATCGCTGAAATAGAGGCTCCTCGTTCCCCGCCAGCCTAGATTAGCAGCTTATATGTCCGAATTCGCTCCTTACCACTTATGACAACCAGCATCTGCTTGTCTACTAGATTACGAAGGAGCGTTCTCGCATGTCTCGTGGTGACATTAAGGTGATCCGCCAACTCAGCTGGGGTAAGGGGGCGAAGCAGCCTTCGAGCAAACCGCAAAGCTTCGCTTTCCAGCCACGACAAGTCCTTAGGCACGCCCGTTGATACGAATTTTCCGATTAAGGAAAGCACTAGCTGCTGGCATTGTTTCGGTGTATCGGTTATCGATGAATAGGCGATCGGTATAACTACCCATCCGTCTAATGCAAGGTGACTGTGCCTCAAGCATAGGTCCTTGAATCGCCATGCTTCGATATCGCGAGCATGAGAGCCGAAGCCTTGCACTTCAATGACACCTTTAGCATCACCGGGCATGTAGGCAAGATCTAAATATCGATACCCATTGGAGAAGTCGCGCACCTCCCATTCGGGGTAAAGATGATGAAAGTTCCCGACGACGGGGTACCAAATCGTGCGCAGAAATTCCGTCTCCGCGTGGCCTAGTCCCTTTTCCAGACGTTCCCGTCTTCTCCCGTTCGCTTCTTCTTCCACCTGCTGCTGCATAAACTGCTCAAATGCTTGTTCAAATTTCAAACCATATCATCCTCCATCGTACCGGTCCTAAATAAAAACGCCGCTCCAATCCACGAACGCAAAGTAACAAATCTACTTAGCGCTTCATGAGATTAAGAGCGGCGTGTGCTTCACGACCATTTTACAACCAGTATATAGCAAATAATTGTCCATCGCTAGGGGAGCATGCAGAAGGTCATTCAAAAATAAATGAACTCGCCATCTTGGGGGATAAACACCGAATCTAACGCGCTTTGTTTCTCTAGATACGTAAAAAGATCCTTTCTTGTTAACGTGCAGTGACTAATTGCATCCATATGCACGGCTACAATTTTAGACGAGGGAGATACCTGTAAGACTTTAATGATATCTTGAGGGGTCATAGTGATAATAGATCCCAACAGCAGCTGAGCCCTTGGTGTATTTAAGATACAAACCCTAGGTTGGTACTGCTTGAAAACTTGGTTGATTTGATCAGTAAAAATGCAATCTCCTACTATGTACAAGGAGTCCTCATCTGAAGTACTCAGAATATATCCGGAAACTGGACCAAGCAGTTTAGATACGATTCCCTTTGCGTGCTGGCCACTAATTCTCCTGAAATCAATTCCGCACCATTGATGGGTATCATCTATTGGATAAACGTTAAAGAAACCACAGGATTTAATATATTTTTGATCAGCAAGTTGGCAAAAGACGGGGACCTTCTTGTTTAGAACGGTCTTTGCTGTTTTATCGAAGTGATCAAAGTGTAAATGAGTTAGTAGAATAGCATCGATATTATCAAAAGTATCTAACGTTACAGGGAGAGGTACGGAGGGGTTTCTACGTAAAGTCCTTGTAAAAGGAACTGGAGGGAGCTGTCCCACATCACTTAACATAGGGTCGACAAGAAATCTTTTGCCATTCATTGTAACAAGTGAGGTTGCGTTACGGATATGTTGAATAGAAAAAGACATGGCTATCATCTCCTGATTTTGTGAATATCGCACTTCAAATAAAGTACCGACCGGTCTGTTTTAAATTAACACAGCGATAAGTATTCTGCAAGAAGTTTTTTCCACCTTGCTTTGCGAATCTTATGTAATTTGGATTGTTTTTCAAAAAGTAGTATGCTATTTTAAGACCAAACGGTACTTTTTTGATTGGAGGTTGTACCATGCGTAAGGGCCAAATAACGAAAGAACATATCATTCGCGAGTCTGCTGGTTTGTTTAATACAAAGGGATATACAGGTGCTTCCCTATCTGAAATTATAGAGCGTTGCGGTATACGTAAAGGCGGGATTTATAATCATTTTGAAAATAAGGATGAAATTGCTCTTGCGGCCTTTGATTATTCTTTTTCGCAAATTCTAGGGCACCTATCCAAAGCACTAGAGAATGCATCCAACTCCAAAGAGAGACTGTTGGCCATATGCAAGGTTTATATCGATCTCATTGAAACCAACTCCTTGGAAGGAGGATGTCCGATATTAAATACAGCGATTGAAAGTGACGACGGACACCCCCATCTCAAAGAACGCGCTCAACAAGCAATGAAAATTTTCATCGAAAGGTTAACCTTGATTATTGTCAAAGGCATTGAGAATAAAGAATTTAGAAAAGAGATAGATCCTGAAGAGGTGTGCAGCTATATTATTGCTGTGGTTGAAGGAGGCGTTATGCTGAGCAAATTATTTGATGATAGCAAGTACATTCGACATTGCGCGAGTAATGTTAGGCAATATATCGATGATCGGATGCTGATCAAGTAAAGTGTGTAAACAGCTTCTAACACTGCGGTTGAATTAATCATATTCTTACTATTGTATCTAAAAACCAAAACAGGGCCTGCAGAAGCAGGTCCTTATTTTTGTTCATCTATAATAAGCAGTTAGTGGTACGAAAGTCATTGACACAGATTATGTCTCATATATCTTTTAGAATGAGTATGCAAAGAACGCGGACCATGAGAGGAGTCAATGAAATGGAAATTCCGAGACGGAATCAAGGTACGTACGGAAATGTGCCTCAGCCCATCCGAAATGACGGCGCGGGAGGGATGGATACAGGTCCCAGGGATGTTATGAGGGATATCGAAAACCCTGACATGCTGGTTCCGCCTGTAACGGATTCTGGCTTGCTCCCTAACATGAAATTTTCATTCTCTGACACTTCTATGACGTTAAATCACGGAGGGTGGTCACGGGAAATCACCGTCAGGGAACTGCCCATTGCGACCACGCTTGCAGGTGTAAATATGAGCTTGACGCCCGGTGGTGTCCGGGAATTGCATTGGCATCAACAAGCAGAATGGTCCTATATGATTTTGGGACGGGCGCGAATTACGGCAATCGACTCAGAGGGGCGAAATTTCATTGCCGACGTTGGCCCAGGCGACCTGTGGTACTTTCCTCCGGGACTGCCCCATTCCATTCAGGGGTTGGAACACTGCGAATTCCTGCTCGTCTTCGATGATGGTAACTTTTCTGACCTTAACACCTTATCGATTTCCGATTGGTTTGCACACACGCCTAAAGATGTACTTTCGGCCAATTTCGGAGTACCCATGAGTGCCTTCAATAACATTCCTTCCGGTCAGGTTTATATCTATCAAGACAAAATTCCTGGTCCGATGGAAAGTGAGAGAGTACAGTCCCCTTACGGAACCATCCCCCTGAGCTTCAAGCATCAGCTGCTAGCGCAAACACCAGTCAAAACACCTGGCGGCAGCGTACGAATCGTGGACTCTTCTAATTTTCCTATTTCTAAAAATATCGCAGCGGCGCTTGTTGAGATTGAACCGGGAGCAATGAGAGAACTGCATTGGCATCCGAATAACGACGAATGGCAGTATTACCTGACCGGACAGGGACGCATGACGGTATTTGCTGGTAATGGTACGGCCCGAACATTTGATTATAGAGCTGGTGATGTCGGCTATGTACCATTTGCTACGGGGCACTATATTCAGAATACCGGGAATCAAACGTTATGGTTTTTGGAAATATTCAAGAGTGACCGTTTTGTTGACGTATCATTGAATCAATGGATGGCGCTTACCCCTCGCAACTTGGTTAGAGACAATTTGCATGTTGGACCCGAATTATTGGATGCGCTGCGTAAAGAGGAATGGCCGGTCGTCAAATATCCGGGGTTTTCTTATTACCCTAAATAATGACAGGAGTTTTGAAAATGATGTCGAAATATAGGTGAGGTAATAATTACCAATAAAAAGGGGTAAAGTGAATGAATCGCAAAAAAACGCTTTGGACATTGATCATGTCACAAATCGTGTACGTCTTGTTTGTAATTGTATGGCTGTTTGTCGCCGGAATGTCGGTCATGATGTTCGACCATCCTGATGCGGTAAATGATGTAACGACTTGGCTTATTTTTTCTTATATTGTCATTTACCCGTTAGGACTCCTGGCAGCACTAATTGCGGGATGGATTCTTTTTTCCCGGCGGAGGTATAAGGCTTCGCTGATCTGGAACTTTGTTCCGCTGCTCTGGATCGTGCCCTTGCTCGGTTTTTTAGCTTATGCGAATTTTTGAACCATTAAATGTGGGGCTTTAGCGAAAATTAGCGAATAGAAATGATAGTCAAAAAGACACCTTAGAGGTGTCTTTTTGCATGTAATACAAGGGAAATTGCCAGCTCCCTTCCAGCAGAAGGTGAGCAAGGCGATGGTGTAGCATTGGGTTCTATCAAACATGGTCAGGTGTAAGCCTGAGCCGCTTGGCCAGTCCGGTTAAAAAGTATAAAAGTACGTGCATGCTGATCCGCGTCGTCCGGTCTCGCGTATCCCGGTTCGGGTCCACGCAAACCATGTCCATAGCGATGACGCGGTCCCACGCTCCGAGCACCTCTGCGCAATAAAACAAGTCAAGTGGCGAAAGGCCGCCCGGTCCGATCGCCGGCACCCCAGGCACATCCGACTGATCGAGCACATCGATGTCGAACGTAGCGTATACAACATCGACGTTCTGCTTAAGTTTGTCGATCGCTTCTTCTAGAATCGTCTGAATGCCGCGTTCTCTGACCTGCTTCGCCGTATATAGGGTAACACCCTGTTGTTCGGCGTAGGTGCGATACTGCTTGGAGTTGGCGAAGCTGCGGAGGCCGATTGTCACGACGTCCTCGCCTCGCAAGACTCCGGTTTCCATAAGGCTGCGCACAGGAGTCCCGTTCGATCTTCCCCCGGAAGCTGTGTCGCGCACATCGAGATGGGCGTCGAATTGGATCAGTCCGATCCGTTCTCCGCGGACACGTTGTAGACCAGTTAGTGCTGGATACGTGATCGAATGGTCGCCGCCGATTAAACACGGAACGACGGTCGGGAGCCGTTTCGCCACTTCCTCAAAGGCATGTTCAATATTATGGTGGCATTGCGGAATATCGGTCGTATGCATGACGATGTCACCGAGGTCGCGTACGTGAAGCGGCAGCAAATCCACATCGTCTTCGAAGTTATAAGTCGTGAACGCGCTGAATAACTGGCGGAATACGGTCGGATGCATATGAGCGCCGGAGAAGCTGATCGAGCTCTTCGAAAGCGGTGCACCGATAAGGGCAGCGTGAAACGATTCGGCGCCGTCCCATTCGGTGATCCAATCGCTGAGCCGGGTTACGTTAGGATCTCCTTGACCGTGCGTGTAAACCAGACTCGGCCGCTGTAAATAAGGGATTTGCTTCATCATGAATGCCTCCTATCTGAAATCGAAGACGTGACTGGCTTCGGATCATTTGCTTGCAGCACCTGGCTCAAAAATGTTTGCGTACGCGGATGCGACGGGTTCGTAAAAATGGTCGAAGGCGCTCCTTCTTCTAGAATAACACCGCCATCCATGACTACAACCTTATCGGCCACATCGCGGGCGAATCCCATCTCGTGCGTCACGATGATCATCGTCATCCCTTCCTGCGCCAGATTGCGCATCACCTGAAGCACTTCTCCTACCGTTTCCGGATCGAGAGCGGATGTAGGTTCGTCGAACAGCATCACTTTCGGCTTCATCGCCAAGGCGCGGGCAATCGCGACGCGTTGCTTTTGGCCGCCGGACAGACTCGATGGACGGGCATTCGCCTTTTCCTCCAAACCGACCTTGCGGAGTAGTTCGAGCGCCTGTTGTTCCGCTTCCTCTTTTTTCATGCCGCGTAATGAAATTGGGGCCAGCGTGATGTTCTGCAGTACTGTCATGTGCGGGTAAAGGTTGAATGATTGAAAAACCATTCCGACTTCCTGCCTCATCGCATTCAGTTCGTTTTGGGGCATTTCCCGGGAATGTCCGCCGGCCGTTATACGGCCGATTGCCTTTCCTTCGATGAACACGTTCCCTTGTTCGAACGTCTCCAAATAGTTGATGCAGCGCAGCAGCGTGCTTTTTCCCGAACCGGACGGTCCGAGTATGACCACGACTTCCCCGCGATTCACCTGAAGATCCACACCCCGCAGCACGCGGTTGTTACCGAACGTTTTGTGTAAGCAGTTAATTCGTATCATCGCATGTCATCTCCTGTGCTCAGACGTTTCTCCAACTTCATCCCGATGAGTCCGATAATGTTGTTGACCACGTAATAAAGAATGGCGACAGCAATCAAAAATTCCAGCGTCTTGTACGTATCGGCGATCAGGATGTTCGCCTGCCGGAACAGCTCTACCACCGTGATTGTGGACAGCAGCGACGAGTTTTTGGTCAGCGAAATCAGCTCGTTGGTCATCGGTGCCAGCATCCGGATAACCGCTTGCGGAATGATGATCTTCCGCATCGTTTGCGCGTAGGAGAAGCCGATCGATCGTCCGGCTTCCATCTGTCCCCGATCGATCGATTGGATTGTGCTGCGGATGATTTGCGACGAGTAGGCGCCGCCGTACATCGCCAAGGCGATGATGCCAGACACCCACGGGACCGTATCGATACCGAACAGGATCGGTAAGCCGTAGTATAAGAGGAAAAGCTGGACGAGCAGAGGCGTTCCCCGGAACCAGGAGAGATAGGCTAGGGACAAGAACCTTATCGGTCTGTTTTTGGCCATCTGCCCAAACGAAATGATCGTTCCGACCACGATGCTAAGCGTAAACCCTGCTAGCGTGTAAGCAACCGTATACCATAAAGACTTCAGAAGGAGACGAATGTTTTGCCATTCCGCTAGGATGCTAAAATCAAGATGCTGCATGGTCAACCCTCATTTCCAGTTATTCAAACCATTTTTTGAAGATTTCGTTGTATTTGCCGTTCGCATTTATTTTCACGAGCGCTTCGTTAACTGCTTTCTGGAATTCCGGATTATCTTTACGGATACCGTACCCATAAAATTCTTGCGTCAGTCCTTTAGGCAGCACCTTCATTGTGCCTTTTTCTTTCGCGTACGTCATGGCAGCAGGTCCACCAGTTACGACAGCTTCGACTTTGCCAGTTTCGAGTTCTAGGAACATCTCGGTGTTCTTCTCGACCTTCACCAGCGGAATGTCCTTGTAGTTCTCTTCTAAAAATTTGACGGATTTGGTGCCGATTTGCACAGCTACTTTCTTGCCTTTCAAATCTTCGATGCCTTTGATCTTGTCATTGTCCTTTTTGAGCATGATCGTCAGACCGCCCGGGAAGTATGTGTCGGAGAAATCGATTGTCTGTTTGCGTTCGTCGGTAATGTACATGGCGGAAACGATCAAGTCGAATTTTTTGGCCTGCAAGCCTGGAATCAGCCCCTTGAACTCCGTATCGACGAATTCCACTTTATCCGCACCCATTTCTTTGGCAACCGCTTGAATGAGCTCGATGTCAAAACCATCGTATTTGTCACCCGATTTGTATTCGAACGGTTTGAAAGTCGCATCCGTTCCGACTGTAAGTGTTTTGTTCTTTGCGATTTTTTGCAGCACTTCGTCCGTACTGACTTTCGCCGATGCACTCGTCGTTTTGGCCTGTTCGCTCGGAGCGGGATTCGCTTTCCCGCCACCGCAAGCGGTTGCAAGAATCGTTAGTACGCACAAGATCGCGAGAGGCATTACTTTTTTCATTTGGTGAGTCATTGTTTTTTTCCCCCATTGTGATTTAATTGTTACTGCAATTCTATATATAGCAAGTTTCATGCCAACCGTTTGATAGAGAGAAAAACATGAGTGTTTGTAAGGGTTTCTAAATAAACCTGGCGATAACGAGAGGATTCGCTAGGAGAGACAAAAGCGGCAGTTTTTGCCGATGCGGTGGATTTCGCCGCCCCTTTGATAGCCAAAGGCAAACTTTAGTTTTAATAGCAAAGGGGCTGTCCCAAAAGTAGATAAATCTCTCTACCTGAGGACAGCCCCTAATTAACCATCTGGGGCATTCGAATCGGTATTCAGAACAAAATTCATACTTCCATTGGATTTTTCCAATGGAAGTGGCAGGCAGACTGCAATAACTCACTAAGTGGGAGCTGAATTTTCCAAATAAGACTTTTGGGACAGCCCCTTTTTTGGCATAGTAAACTTCTTCATTCGTTCGCTTTGCTTAAGTGTTTTGCTTTTGATGGGAATGATGTGAATTTAATGTTACCTGCCGTTAGAACAATACTAAGAAGAACGAGTATCGCACCTATATATCCTCTAAAGCCAAGGATTTCTTGTGCAAACCAGAACCCACAAATAGCTGCAAAAACAGGTTCTAGTGAAAAAATTAACCCCGTTCGAGCTGGTGAAGTATATTTTTGGGCAATAATCTGTAAGACAAACCCTAAACTGCAAAAGATACTAAGCATGAGAATTGCAAACCATCCAGATGATGTTTTTGGTAGCGAAGGTGTTTCGAAAATTATGGAAAAGATGAAACCAAACAATCCAGTAAATCCTAGCTGTAGAATACCTAGACTAAGAGTATCAAATCTTCGTGCAGCGAAGCTTGCCACAATAATGTGAACGGCATATAAGAATGCAGCCGCTATACACAAAAGATCACCAATACTCATAGTAAGAGGAAATTGTAAAGTCAGAAATGCAATTCCCGTTATTGCTATTATGATGCTGAGTATAGTTTTTGTTGGGATTTTGTTTTTGAAGATGAAAGTGCTAATTAAAGGAACAAAAACAACGGTTAAGCTTATTAAAAACCCTGCGTTGGAAGATGTCGTTGTCTTCAAGCCAAATGTAATCAAGGTGAATATAGCAAATAAGATAAAGCCTAGGATGAAGGAATAAAGTAAGATCTTTAAGTTAATCTTCTGCCGCAGGTGTCGGGAAAAGATGATAGATGCAAGAATAAAGGCCAATCCAAACCTAAGAGCAATTAAATTAAACTCCTGTATCGAATCTAGGCCCATTTTCATAAATAGGTAAGAAGATCCCCAGCATATGGTGACAAATAACATGATAAGATCAGCTTTCAGCGGTTTCAATTTGCTAGTTTCCAAGATGAATTCCTCCTTGTTGTCTCGATTATTATACAATAGAGCAAGGTAGGAGCACAGGGCGGGACGAGCTTAACCTGTTTACTGACTTCAACACTCTGCAAACCGTTGGACATCAGAGACCGGGCCGTAGTGGAGCTAATCGTGAAATTTCCCGAATTGAGATATAATACTGACTATCCATGATAGAGAGGGGATGAGGATAATGCGCAGAGATGGTCTTGTTACTGGCATTCCACTTCTCTGTATAGCGTTTGCCATGTTTGTGGCGACCTTTTGCTTCCCGTTTTTCGCGGGCGCCGCTGATGATACGCCATCCGAGCAGCGGCAAGTGATTCGCGTTGCTGGCGATAACTGGTTTCCACCGTTCGAATTCGAGGTCAACGGTACATTTCAAGGTTTTAACGTCGATATGATGAACGCGCTTTCCATCGAAACCGGGATTACGTTCGAGTTCTATCCGATGCCGTGGAGCGAAGCGCTGAAGGCGTTGGAATCGGGTCGAGTTGATGCCATCCAAGGGATGAAATACAGTAAGGAGCGTGCGTCGTTATACGCTTATTCCGAACCGTATTTTACAAGTACGCAGGCGATTTTCGTATTGAAGGACAATTATTCCGTGTTCTCGCTGGGCGACTTGCAGCACCGGAAAATAGCCGTTCAGGAAGGCGATATTAGCGGGGAAGCACTACAACGGCTTCCTGATGCCGTCGTACTTGCTGGGGAAAATCAGGAAGAGGCAATCCAGATGCTGCTAGAGCACAAAGTGGACGCTGTTATCGGCAATCAAATTACAGGTCAATATTTGCTGCAATCGGATGGTCAACAGGACAAGGTGAAGCTCGTCGGAGATCCGATTTCGCCTACCAACTATGGCATGGTCGTCCTGAAGCGGAACGAACAGCTGCTTGAGCCGATCAACGCAGGGCTGCGGAAAATTAAAACAAACGGTACGTACCCGAAAATCGAACGCAAATGGTTCGGCGAATACATTTATCCGTCGACTCGCAATATCCGCGGCCTGCTTACTTATTTCATCATCGGCCTGACCGCGATAACCTGCGTGCTGCTCATCATTTTATGGTGGAATTTTACGTTGAAGAAAGAATTGAAGAAGCGCGTCGACACTTACAAAAAAACACTGGACGAGCTTGCGCGTAAAGATAGGATGCAATCGTTAGGTCAATTAGTCGCAGGGATAGCCCACGAAATCCGCAATCCGATTACGTCCATTTTATCCTATGCCCAGCTCCTGCCTACCAAATACGAAAACAAGGAATACCGCGAGTTTTTTGCACAGCACGTAACTGGGGAAGTGATGCGGTTGAACCGGATCGTCGGCGAATTGCTGGACTTCGCTCGTGACAAGCCGCCTGAGAAAACGACTTTTGCTATCAGTGAAACCGTTCAAGCCGTCGTGCTGCTGTTCCATCAACTTTTCGAGAATCAACGTATCGTCGTCCGGCTTGAAGTGCCGGAGTCTTGCGTTGTTTGGGCAGATGCCCAGCAAATCAAGCAGGTGCTGATCAATTTGTTCAAAAATGCGATCGATGCGATGGAGGACGGTGGGCATTTGCAGATAACGGCTTACAGCGATGGTCCCCATGTCATGATGACGATTGAAGATACCGGCGAAGGCATCGATCCCCGGGACTTGGCAAACATTTATGAACCTTTTTTTACGCGAAAAGCCGGAGGGGTCGGACTTGGGCTGTCGATTTGCTACCGGCTGATGGCCGAGAACAACGGGGGGATCGAAGTGGAGAGCAAGAAGGGAACCGGAACCAAGGTGACGCTGAAATTACCGGGCGAGCAGGGGGAGAGCGAACATGCATAAACCGAATTTGCTTATTATTGATGACGAAATCTCGATCTGCAAATCGTTGTCGTTTATTTTGGAAGACGATTATCAAGTGTATACGTCCGTTGATCCTGACGAGGCGGTCGCTTTGTTCGCGCATCTTTCGTTTGCGATCGTGCTCTTGGATCTGCGAATTGGCATGAGGGACGGCATCGAGGTGCTGCGGACGGTCAAGCAAATGTCACCTAAGACGGTCGTCATCATGATGACCGCGTACGGCAGCATCGCTTCCGCTGTTGAGGCGATGAAGCTCGGCGCTTTCTATTATGTGCAGAAGCCGATCGATATGGAGGAGCTCAAAGTGCTGTGCGGCAGAGCGCAGGAGCAGTATCACCTTCAATCAAGAGTGGAATGGTTGGACGGAGAAATCCGCAAAGCCTACGACGTGCACGGTCTGATCGGCGAAAGCGATCGGATGAAGCACGTATTTGCCCTTATCGATAAAGTGAAGAACATCGATTCTGGCATTCTGATCCTGGGGGAGAGCGGGACGGGAAAAGAACTGGTCGCCCGTGCCGTTCATTTTGCAGGGGAGCGGCGGGAGCAGGTGTTTTCCACGATTAATTGCGCCGCCATTCCCGCCAATTTGATGGAATCCGAGCTGTTCGGCTATGAAAAAGGCGCGTTTACAGGCGCGAATGTACGCAAAGCTGGCATTTTCGAGACAGCAGACGGGGGCACCTTGTTCCTCGACGAAATCGGTGAGCTCGATATCGGGTTGCAAAGCAAGCTGCTGCGGGTGCTGCAGGAGAAGGCGGTAACGCCAATCGGAGGGCATAAGGAGAAGCGGATCGATGTTCGGATTATTGCCGCAACGAACCGGGATTTGAAGAAAGAAGTGCAGCAGGGCAAGTTCAGGGAAGATTTGTATTATCGGTTGAACGTCATTCCGATCCAGGTTCCGCCGCTCCGCGAGCGCAAGGAAGATATCCCGCTGCTAATCCGGCATTTTATGGACAAAATCGGCGGAAAAATGTCCAAGCAAATAAAGGGCATCTCGCAGGAAGCGCTCAATCTGCTGAACGACTATCCTTTTCCCGGCAACGTGAGGGAGCTTCAAAACATTATCGAGCGTTCTATCGCACTCGCGGACGGCGAACATTTGACGATCCGAGATATGCCGATGGACCTTCAGCCACAGCGCGGGCAAATCGCAGACGGCCGGCTCGTTCCCGTTTATGTGGGCGATACCGCCCTAGAGGCGGAGAGAAAGCTCATATTGGCAACGCTTCGGGAGCTTGGCGGAAACCGACGCAAAACAGCCGATATGCTGGATATCGGCGAACGTACGCTGCGAGACAAGATGTCTAAATATAAGGAGGAAGGATCATTCCCATAGCTTGTGGGATTGTCCTTTGAGGATTATACGTGGGAAATAGTTGGAGTAGCGGGGGAATAAGGTTCGAATGAATCCATCTTCTCGGTTGAATGATATTGTAGAAAATGCAACAATTCTGCCTAGATCCCGCCTCTCTCCCCTCGTTGTTGCATAATGTGCAACAATTCCAGCCCCATACAGGCCATTTCGCGACAAATGGGTTCGAAAAGTTGTACAAACTACAATTTTTACTTGCAAAATAGCCTTTAGGCGTGTGAATTGTTGTAGAGACTACAACATTGGAAACCACGGTAACCCATCTACCCTCCAGAAGCTGCTGAACGACTCATAATCGAATTTTGGAGTCAATGGACATAAAAAAGATGACTCCCGGCGAATACCGAATACAGGAGCCATCTTTTCCACGAATGGGGTCCCAGGTTCATAGACCTGAGAAGGGCTTTTTTCACAAACTTAATAAAAAGGGTATCGCCATATCCGCAATGCGTCGATGCCCAGACTCATTTGGATGCAAGCCATCTGAAGTAAAAAGGGGCAGCGTCAGCTTATTAAGCCCGCTTTGTTCATACAGATTAAGGACAGGGAGCGCATACAGACGACCAATATGCTTAATGGCTTCGACATAATCGGATAAACGGTGCCCGGCAGCGTTGATGTAGAAGATGTCATAACCATCTTTATCCCGCTGCAGGGGTGTCCACAAGCTTAGGCGGCAGCGCGGATTTTTCGTCAAAATATCTTCGATAAGGGTCGTGTAGGCTCCATAAAACGTATAAATATCGTTCGAACCGATGTCGCCAATCGGTTTATCCAAGCGAAAATCATTCACTCCCGCGAAGATGGTGACGCAATTCAAGGAAGCATCTATCGTTTTGCCCACATGTGTTGTGGCTCCGTAATCGCGGTCGCCTCCGGCAGTCATCGGACAGCCGCTTTTCCCATAATTGATCACGCTCGAAAAGCCTAGAGCAGACTGAATGAGAGGCTGATATCCTCCGGCCTCCGTAATGCTGTCGCCGAGTGTCCCCCAGGTTTTTTCTACCCACTTACTTTGCATTTCATGAACACTCCCTACACTAACATTCTTCATCAAATGTAACGGCACCTACGGCAACGGGTTGATCCGCATCAGCTTTACCCGGCCGTTCACCAAGCCATGCACCCTGCGCGATCAGCTTGTTCTGCAGTTCTAAGATCGGAACCTCGCGGAAACCAATGCCAGCGAAGCTTGCCATAGCTGCCGCGACACCTGCGGCCTCTCCCATCGCAAAACAGTTTGGCATGACGCGAAGCGAGCCCTGCACAGGACGATCGGAAGAGACTGAACGTCCGGCTACGATTAAATTCGATTTGCCTTGCGGAAGCATGCAGCGATATGGTACGCCATGGGATTTGCCTTTTGGCAGATGCTTGATCGTCATTGTGCTGTTGGCGTTTGCCAAATGGATATCGATAAAGTAAGAATTGCGTGCGATATCGTCTTCGAATGTCCGCATCGATAAGAAGTCCTCGACTACGAGGGTATAGTCCCCTTGGATTCGACGAGTTTCGCGAATACCGATCTGGTCGCCGGAGTGAACGAGGAAAATATGCTTAAAGCCAGGCACATATTTACGTAAAAACCGGATCTGGGTGTCGATAAGCTTCCGGCCCTCGATCGCGGCACGGGTCAAATCCTCCGCTTTCGTGCCGTCAATGTTGAAGATATGACCGAAATTAAAGCCGACGATTGAATCGGAAATCCAGGCCATGCCGGAAATCCGCTTGCGTCCCTCTGGGAGATCACCGTTTCGCTGCGCTTCAATGACGATGTTCTCCAGTTGACTATGCGCTCCTGTCTCCTGAAGGAACTGCTCATAGCGTGCCTTGTCTGCACCAGTAACCACATAGCACATGGTACCAGGTTGAAGCTCCCCGTTCTCTCCTCCAACTTGAAAAGGAACACCTGCCAGCGCAGCGAGATCCGCATCGCCCGAAGCATCGATGTACAGTTTGGCTTGGACGACAGACCGTCCGGATTTATTGCTTATGACTAGCCCAGTTATTCGATCGCCATCCAGCAGTACCTGATCCGCTACTGTATGGAACAGTACCTTCGCTCCGCTTGACAGTACTTCTGCGTCATATACGCGCTTAAGCGTTTCCACATCGATGGGAACCCAGTCCAACTGTTCCTTGTAACGTCGCATAAAGTCATCACCGGCAGCGTGTTTCATCTTCTCGAGCAGATCAAGTCCGATTCCGCGAATAACCGGCTTCTCCCCATCGGTATAAGGGCAGAAGGCAGGAACTAGAGCAGCTGTCCCCATCCCGCCAAAGTAACCTCTTTGCTCAATTAATAACGTGTTAGCGCCATTGCGGGCTGCGGCAATAGCTGCTGCAATGCCGGATGCGCCGCCTCCAACGACAACCACATCGGGGGTGTGACTAACAGGAAGGCTTTGCGATGGTATTGTTACGGTTTGAATGTTCAACTTCGTCATGTTGATGTTCCTCCTAAGAGTTCTGCTTCAGCAAAACTGGAATTGTAATCATTCGCTAAAGCTAAATTTGATTGTCATTGCCTTCATTATAGGTCCCTGACATGGAGGAACTAGTTTAATTTTAGTTTAATCAAAAAAGAGGACGTGATATGATAACTAAACGAATAACAAATCCGGACTACTATGAGGTGCAGCCCTATATGCCTACCCGAAAGGAAGTTACGTTAAAAACGATTGCCAAGGAGCTTGGGTTGACTGTACAGACCGTGTCTAAAGCGCTAAAAGGAAAACCCGGCATGTCGGAAGCTACCAGACAGCTTATTGTCCATACGGCCGAGAAGCTGGGTTATTATACAATGGATCAGATTCGCAGCCTTAGGCTCGATCGCATTGCTCCTTATCCCAATGAGCGGAAGCGCTTCCTTTTGGTGCAGACCGCAGAATCCGTGGCTTACAATCGTCTGTTGCTTCAAGGGCTTCAAGATCGTTTCTTTTCCTTCGGCCATCAAATCGAGCTGCTCATGTTACCGCAAAAGATCAAGAAGGAACATATAAACGATTGGATCGAAGAAAGCGGAATGGCCTATGCGGATGGCATTTTCATCGCTCCAAGCATTGTGCCTAAAGCGTGGGAGCCCGCTCTGTTTGGGCTGCAGCTGCCACGAATATTGCTCAGCTTTCCTCCTCCAGGAGTGAAAATAGACAGCGTGATTTGGGATGTTTATGAAGCTGCGTTTCAAGCGGTAACCTATCTGCGAAGCCTTGGGCATGAGCGAATTATGTATGTGGGAGATATCCATTTGCAGCGTGGCTTTATTTTGCGCTGGCAAGCCTTCTGTCACGCGATGAATATGCTCGGTGTCGAGATCGACCCTTCTATGCATTCCATCGGTGAACGGACCAACCAAGCACATTGGCGTGAAGAGCTGCTGCAACGAATGGAACATTTTACGCCAAGCGCCATCATCTGCGGAATTGACCATGAAGTTCCGGTCGTATATAAGTTATGCAACGAGCTACAGTGGCGAGTGCCTGAGGATGTGTCCTTGGTTGGATTCCTGAATGAGCAATCCGAGTCTCTGCCATCGTTCACAAGACCGCTTCTTTCGATCCGAGAGACCGGTTACCGTGCTGCCGACCGGATGCTGTGGCGAATTGCCAATCCGACACTGCCATTTGAACACATTCGCATTCAAGGTGATTTTTTTGTTGGGAGTACAACAACAGCGCCTTCAAACAGCCGTGTTTTTTCTGAATTCAAGTAAATATAGAACCAGAAATCATAATATTCTCATATGTCCTTGGCTTTTTTGCACGATATAATAAGTAGATCTGCAGCTAAAGGGAGGCCGACACGAGATGTATAAATTAGTCATTGTGGACGACGAGCCGACAGTTCGTTTTGGGTTAAGGACTTATTTTGACTGGAATGCTTATGGGATTGAAGTGGTGGGTGATGCGGATGACGGTGACGTTGCGTTAGAGGTTATAGAACGATTAAAGCCGGATTTAGTGTTAACGGATGTGCGCATGCCCAATATGGATGGCATTCAGATGTCGAATAGACTCAGCGAACGATTCCCTCATATCAAAATTGTTTTTGTGAGCGGCCATGATGATGTCGAATATTTGAAATCTGCGCTTCAAGTCAAAGCGGTCGATTATATGTTTAAGCCCGTCAATTTAGGGGAGCTTAGCGTGGTGGTTGAACGCTTGGTTCGTACCTTGCAGACGGAAAAACAGGAACGAAAACTGATTGAGGACATGCAGGTCAAGCTCATTCAGAGCATGCCCTTGCTGCGGGAAAAATTCCTTATGTCATTAATTAGGGAAGGGGTTACTTTTCCTACACGTATACAGGATCGCACCCAATTCCTCGGTCTTGAGCTTCCGCTTGAGGCGACATACTGGGTGATTGCGATTCGCATGGATAATGCTTCTGAGGTTGCACAGACTCGTTCGGAAAGGGATCAGCAGTTGTTATCCTACTCTGTACTTAATATCGTGCAAGAGCTTATTGAGAAAGAGATTGGTGGATATGTTTTTGAAAATCAAATAGGCGAGTTTGTTGGCATTCTTCGGCTGGTGGAGCAGGAAGATCAGGAAAGTCTTTTGTTTACATTAGCCGAGGAAGTTCGCGAAAGTCTCTATAACTATTTGAAAATTAGTGTGACCATCGGCGTGGGCGAGCGAATATCGAGGCTAGCCAGCTTACCGCAGTCGTATTCGCAAGCAAGAGAAGCTGCCGATCAAAGATGGTTTCTCGGAAAAAACCAGATCATTTCCATGGATAATTTGGAACAACGTGAGGAAAGCATGTATCGCTTTGATCCAGCGCAGAATGAGAGATTGATCTCTTCTCTGAAAGCTGCGGAAGCTGGCAAGGTGCAGGAGGAGCTTCACGTTATTTATAGCGCTCTTTCCCGCAATCGTGCAGAAGGCATGCCGTATGGGCGCAACTTAAGCTTGCAGCTGCTGCTGCTTGCAAGCCGAATTTTGCTAGAGCTAAATGTTCACAGGCAGGGGCTGGAGGAGAAAGGGAACGAGCTTCTGGCTGAGGTTTTCCAGCAAGAAACGTTAGATGATTTAAGGTGGCTTGTGGAGTCCCATCTCATCGAGGTTTGTGAGCGAATAGGTGAGAAACGCAGCGGCAAAGCCAAAAATGTCATTGAACGTATTCGCTCCCTAATCGATAAACGATTCGCGGAAAACCTTCAAGTTGGGGATATTGCGAAGGAAGTATTTTTATCAACGACTTATCTGTGTCTGCTGTTCAAACAAGAGACAGGTGAAACCATCAACGAATATATGACGAAAGTTCGGGTAGACAAAGCGAAGGAGCTCTTGAAAGACCCAAGCAACAAGTTTTATGAGGTTTGCTATGCCGTTGGCTACTCGGATCCTAGCTATTTCAGCAAAATATTTAAGAAATACACCGGACATACGCCTAGCTCATTTCGCGATCAAGTCTTGTAAAGGCGGTGGAGGGAAATGAAGCAACTCATGACTAGAGGCTTGAATTACGTATCGATGATCTTCAAGGGCGTTGTTGCAGCAAGGCTATGGCTGGTCGCATACATCGTATTGATCCTGATACCGGCTTCCGTATTATTGTATGCTTACTCACAGAGGTACTCCCGCATTTTGGAAGAAGAAGTAACGCGAACGATGCTTCAGACGCTGAAGCAGGCTGAAATCAACTTAAATCACCAATTCGATTCCGCCAGAGATATTTCGAATACGATTCTCATGAATCCTAAGCTGCATCAGTATTTAAGCAACTCGACATCGGATAGCGATCAACTCGATGCTATGAAGGAACTGCGTATCTTAGTTGATAATGCCCAAACGAATCCGATTGTATTCCGCGTTCGATTGTATGTCGACGACTCCAAGCTTTTTTCCCATGAGAGAGTGAATTTCTTTCCGTGGGAAAGCATCAAAAACCGTCCTTGGTACACAGATGTAGTGAACTCCAGTGGCAATCTCGTGTGGACGGGAGCTTACTTGGAAAGATTTTTAGATGATACAGAGAGCACCCGCTACGTTTTCTCGGGTATTAGAGTACTGCGGGATCCGGATAATTATGATCATATGTCAGGTGTTTTATCCATTGAAGTCGCTGCTAAGACCATAGAAAATATCCTATTCAATATTGAGTTGAACAAAGAGCAAAATGTATTCATGGTCGCACCGGATGGCACCATCGTCCTGCACAACGACAAATCCTTACTCGGGACGAAGCTGAAATCTAGCGCCGTACTTAGCGCTATAGAACAACAGAATGAGGGCGTATCTGCCATCATTGAGGACAACACCCAGCAATATGTCGTCTATACGACGATTGGCTCGACGGACTGGAAGTTGGTTGCGGAAGTGCCTAAGAATGTCATTAGCTCGCGTACGGCCTCGTTGAATCAATTTGCCAGTGTGGCTACTTTGTCAGGAGTGACGATACTGTTCCTCATCCTTGTTTTTATTCTGATTGCTTTTATCGTACGCGGAATGAATCTTAGAGTGCAGACGGTGATAAGAGCAATTAAACGAGAAGGCATGGAGGGGCTGGATGAACGGAGCGGAACGTCAGAAGGCGACTTCTATTTACTTGAAAAAAGCGTCGACCATCTAATTCATAGAGTCCGAGATTTAATGGAAGAGACGTATAAATCGAAGGTGCAGGAGCGTGAGGCGCAGCTGAGGGCTTTGCAAGCGCAGATTAATCCTCATTTCTTGTACAATACCTTGGATACGATCAATTGGATTGCTATTGGACATAACGCTCATGATATTAGCCAGATGATCGATGGTTTGGCCAAATATTTCAGGCTAAGCTTAAACAAGGGCAGAGATTTGGTCAGTGTGACCGATGAGCTTAATTTAGCCAAGGTTTACTTAGAGATTCAGCAAACCCGATTTCCTAAGAGCTTTGAGGTTCATTTTGACATCGAAGAAGGCCTGGATGATATTGAAATGCCTAAGCTGACACTGCAGCCAATTGTGGAAAATGCCCTTTTGCATGGGATAAGAAAATCAAAGGGCAAGACAGGGTCAATTTTGATCAAGGCCAGACAAGAAGAGGGGGTTCTAATCTTATCCGTCACTGACGATGGCATCGGCATGGAGCCAGAGCTTGTGCAAAGTCTGCTGACAGAGCCGCGTCCCACCATGAAATCAGACGTTTCCGGAAGCTCGTATGGTTTGTACAATGTGAATGAAAGGATCAAGTTGTTCGCAGGAGACGCCTATGGACTGGAGCTTCACTCCACGCTCGGAGAAGGGACAATAGTTACGGTTCGAATGACATATAAACATTCATCTGATAAGCCGCCTCTATAAGAAAGAGGTCGGCTTTTTGTTTGCGTAAATACCATAAGATTGCACCAGAAACAGAAATATTACCATCTACAAGTCGTTTCAGGGCACCTATATAATTAACCTATAAGATCACGGAGGTGAGCCATTCATGAGTGTTTCGCTAACAGAGCTTGAACGAAAAAAAGCTCACGCCAAGCCCAAAACAAAAGGTAGTGGCCGTTGGAAACTAATTCTAACTAATTATGATTTATACCTATTATTAGTACCGGGGTTATTAGTTCTGTTTTTATTCAAATATGCGCCTATGTACGGGATTATTATCGCTTTTCAAGACTTCAACATTTTTGATGGTTTTGCTGGAAGTAAATGGGTGGGTTTGGATCAATTTGAGAAGCTCATACATTCCGAAGAGTTTTATCAGGTTTTCATGAATACCTTGTTGATCAGCGTTTACAAGCTTGTGCTTCTTTTTCCGATACCGATCATCATCGCGCTTTTCTTGAATGAGGTTCGGAAGGCCTTTTTCAAGAAGACGATTCAAACCATTATATTTCTTCCGCATTTTCTATCATGGGTGATCATTTCTGGATTGTTTATTAATATCCTGTCCCCATCAGGCGGTCTAGTGAACAATATGATTCAGTGGTTCGGAGGGACGCCGATATCCTTCTTTCTGGACAACCAATACTTCCGAAGTGTAGTGGTTTTTACAGCAGGTTGGAAGGAATCAGGCTGGAATGCCATTATATTTATCGCAGCCATTGCAGGCATCGAGCAGGAACAATATGAAGCAGCTTCCATTGACGGTGCAGGACGCATTAGACAAATGCTCCACATTACATTGCCAGGTATTATGCCAACGATCATTCTCATCTTAATTTTACGCATGGGATACTTGCTTGAAGCAGGCACGGAGCAGATTCTGACCATGTACAACTCTGTCGTGTATCAATCGGGTGATGTGATCGGTACTTTCGTTTATCGGCAGGGGCTCGGTCAACAGGATTATAGCTTTAGTACAGCAGTCGGATTGTTCAACTCTGTCGTTGGATTCATCCTAATTATTGCTGGTAATGAACTCAGCAAAAAGCTGATCAAGCGAAGCATATGGTAGGGGGCTGGAAACATGCATAAAAAAACGCTTAGTGATTGGTCCTTAGACATCTGTATCTATCTTGTTTTAATACTTTCCGGCTTAGCTACTTTGCTGCCACTAGTCAATATTTTATCCAAAGCAATTAGTGAGGAATCGGCAGTGATATCCGGTAAAGTAGGGATTTTTCCGGTCGGCTTCCAGCTAGAAACGATGAAATATGTGGTATCCTCGAGCCAGTTTCTCCACTCAATAGGGGTTTCTCTACTAATAACGGTTGTAGGTACAGTGCTTGCGATTCTGCTAACAGCAATAACGGCTTATCCATTGTCCAAAAGGCATCTTCCAGGCATTTCGATGATTATGCTGCTGTTTATTTTCACGATGATGTTTAATGGCGGTATTATTCCCAATTACTTGCTAATGAAACAGCTCCACTTAATTAATAGCTTATGGTCACTGATGCTGCCTGCTCTCATTAGTGTGTTCAACATGCTGGTGATCAAAAGCTACTATGAATCTTTGCCTGAAGCTCTTGAAGAATCCGCCAAAATGGATGGCGCTCGTAACTTTACGATTCTTTTTCGCATCATTCTTCCTTTAAGCGTACCTGTAATCGCAACGATTGCTCTTTTCTATGCAGTCTACTTCTGGAATGACTACTTCCACCCTATGCTCTACATTAATGACGCAAGCCTTAAGCCTTTGCAGTTGTACTTGCGTGATATTGTCCTGGATGCAGATAGCTCAAGTGCCGTAACCAAAAGTGTTGACGATATGATGAACGCATCACCGGAAGGTATTCGAGCTGCAACCGTCATCGCTTCGATCATACCGATGCTGCTCGTGTATCCCTATTTGCAAAAGCACTTTGTCAAAGGTGTGCTCATCGGTTCTGTAAAAGGGTAAATTTGCATTAAAACCCTGGATACTAGCATCAAGGGTTTAATGATATATTAAACACAATTACTAGGGAGGTTCACGCATGTTAAAAAAACACAAAAAAATGATGCTGCTAACGCTCGCAGCAAGCTTATCTGTAACTTCTCTTGTCGCTTGCTCTTCGAAAAGTACAGACTCAGGAAGCAGCGCAACTCCAAACAGCACCGCCTCAGCAGCTCCAGCATCAGCTGGACCAAAACCGGAGTTAAAATCGCTTCAAGTCTGGCAGCAGGAAGATTACAACACATATCCCGTAGCTAAATTCCTTGAAGAAAAGACCGGCTACAAAGTGAAATACGATATGATGCCACAGGACAAGCCTACAGACAAGCTGAACATCTTGATTGCTTCCGGCGAACCTTATGATGCTATTACTACAAACGGAACCGCAGACTTCAAAGCGCTATATGCAGATTATGCGAAAAAAGGAGCTTTAACGGACTTAGGGCCGTTGATCGACAAATATGGACCGAATATTAAAGCGGCAATTGATCCTAACGCCCTGGAAGCTGCAAAAGTAGATGGTAAACTATATGCAATCCCAACAAAAACGCTTCCCTCTGCAGGCGAAAGCTTGTACATCAGGCAAGATTGGCTTGATAAAGTAGGTATGAAAGCGCCTACTACATTGGATGAACTCGTTGCCGTTCTGAAGGCCTTCAAAGAGAAAGATCCTGGCGGAAACGGAGACAAGAATATTCCGTTAACGATAAGAGGCGAAGCGATGTTCATTAATAACATCGTCGGTGCTTTTGGCATATCGACCTTCTGGAATGATGTGAATGGCAAGTTAACACCGCGAGTTCTAGACCCTGCCTACAAAGATTATGTGACCTTTGCCGCTGATCTCTTTAAACAAGGCTTGCTCGACAAAGAGTTTGCCGCTAATAAAGATGCTACCGCTAAAGAGAAATTCACAAGCGGAAGAGCAGGCATGATTATGCTTCACTGGGCTGACGTACCTGTCATTGCTGATGCATTGGCTAAAAATATCCCTACTGCGAAAGCTAACTTTATTCCAGCGCTAAAAGGTAAAGATGGAAAAGCCGGTTTAACCGCTCCATCAGGCTTTGACCGTATCACTTTTATACCTAAAGCTTCCAAGCATCCTGAAGATGCGATCAAGTGGATGAACGCTAAGCTTGAAAAAGAAACATTCAAGACCATGGCGATTGGCGAAGAAAATAAGCATTATACCTTCAAGGATGGCGCATATACGCCGATTCAACCGATCTTCACTGATGAGCGCAATAGAGCGAACAACTTCTTGATGGGTACGGACGACACAAACTATCCGACTTACTGGCAGGCACGTGTTCGTAAGGATATGCGTTTGTTCGATGCTTGGAACTTCATGAACACGATTCAACCGGCGAATACCAGAATCAAAGATCCACTAGGCTTCGCTCCTTACTTGCCTGAGTTCACTAAAAACTTCCAACAGTTGAACACCATGGTAGGCGACTATACAACGAAGTTGATTTTCGGAGCTGAGCCGTTAAGCGGTTTGGACGCATTCATAGCTAAATTTAAATCATCTGGCGGAGATGTAAGCTTCAAAGAAGTCAACGATTGGTATGCAACTGTAAAGAAATAAGTATAAAATTCATTAATGTAAACAAAAAAATGAGGTGGCAAGGTTATTCTTGCCATCTCATTTTTTTTGTTTTAGTTTCTGTCGATTGCAATGCAAAAGTCACCCGACCTCTGGTTGGAGGAACGTCGATCCGTTATTTTGGGAAATCTGCACTAGAAATCGAATGAGAGGAACGAGAGGGCGTTATTTGATCAAAATAAACGATGTGGACGCAAAAAACAGCGAAATAACGCCTCGTCGTTCCTCTTCCTCATGAATCTGGGGGTTATTCGTCCAAATAGCGCCTGTACGCTCCCTCAGCAAATTCTGGTTACCATCGTATAGGTAAAGGAAAGGGTAGAGTTGGATAACATCCGAATTTGGAAAAAAGGAGATGTAGACCCCGTAAAGAAGTAGTGCTAAGTTTAAAACAACGCGAACTCAACTATTGTCACTTACGTGAGGAGATTACTTCCATGAATACAGCGATCCGCCGCATGCAATCCTT
Source organism: Paenibacillus germinis (assembly GCF_013141785.1). Lineage (NCBI taxonomy): Bacteria > Bacillati > Bacillota > Bacilli > Caryophanales > Paenibacillaceae > Paenibacillus > Paenibacillus germinis. Next base: position 26,723 of record NZ_WHOC01000073.1, on the reverse strand, counting down.
GTTTTTCTATCCAAAAAGAAACCTCCGCGCGAAGCTGTTTCTGTTTTTTCTAATTGTCGCCATTATTCCGCTCAACATTCTAGGTTACTTGTCGTACGCCAAATCGTCGCAAATCGTGCAAGCCCAAATCGGTCAATACGGGCAGTCCGCCGTCAATCAGCTGCAAGCACAGCTCGACACGTACGCCAGTCAAATGCAAATGACCTCGCGCTATATTTATTCCTATTTGCTCGATCCGCTCAACAACACACTCCATGAAGAGGAGTCCAGCAGCTACGCCAGCTTTCTCGATCAAAAAAATTTCGAGCGGTTTCTCGATGCACATAAGACGATGGACTCAACGGGCATCTATCTCATCACGCAGTCGGGCTATTACTACGGCTCTCCGCAAATTAATGTCGATCGGCTTCGTCAGTCAGACTGGTGGAAAGCGATTCCTAGCGGGCTGCACGGCGAATATTGGACGGGCTTTCATGCGCCGGATTATTATATCGCCCGTAATTTGAATTTACCGGATCAGGTAATGGGATTCGTCTTTCCGCTAAGCAGTCAGTACGGGACGTTCACGAACGGATTTATTTTCATCGAGGTTGATGCAACGAAAGTGCTCGATTCGTTTCGGATGCTGGAGGGAGAGCTGCATTCGTTCGTATCCATCCGTGACGCGTCAGGTAGAGCGATCTACACTACTCCGCAAACGGCAATGTCCAAAGCCGATGATCTTGTCTGGACGAAAACGCTCGAATCGAATAAATGGACGGTGGAAGTCCGAACGCCCTATGAGCAGGTGTATCGCTCCGTTAATGTTATTCAGCCGCTGACGGCGGTTGTTATAGCGGGAACACTTTTACTAGCGCTTATCGTATCGTTTCTGTTTTCCTCGCAAATTACGAAGCGGATCAAGCGGCTCAAAAACAAAATGGAGCTCGTCGGCATCGGTAAGCTGCATTCGCGAATCGATCTAGGATCCGAAGATGAGCTCGGACGGCTAGGTAATAGTTTCAACAGCATGGTCGAGCAAATTCAGACGCTTATTCAAGAGGTAACGAAGAAAGAACAGCTGAAGAAGGAAGCCGAGCTGCGAGCATTTCATTACCAAATCAATCCCCATCTGCTTTTAAACACGTTGAACTCGATCCAATGGCAAGCAAAGCTCAAAGGGGACGATGAAATCAGACAAACGATTTATCATCTGACAAAGGTGCTGGAAGGCAGTCTCATTACGACTCAGGAGCTAGTTCCTTTGCATAAGGAGCTGCGCACCGTCGAGCATTATTTGAAAATACAAGAGGTGCGCTACGGAGGCGCGTTCGAATTTCAATCGAGCGTCGAGGAGGAACTGAACCATTATTTGATACCGCGCATGACACTGCAGCCCTTGCTCGAAAATTGTTTTTTTCATGGATTTGAGGATGGGGAGGGTACCATCAAGTTAACGGTCGCCAAACATAAAGGAGAGCTGATGCTCGTTCTTGCCGATAATGGAGAAGGGATACCGGAACAACGATTGGCAACGCTGCTTGACGAACAGATGCCGAGGTCGGGTCGGGGAGGACTAGGCTGTTTCAATGTGGATCAGAAGTTTAAGCTGCATTTTGGCGAGCAATATGGCATGAAGATCGAGTCGCAGGAAGGAAATGGGACGACGATTACGATTCGTTGGCCTATGAAGGAAGAAATTCGGGAATCCCATAACCCGCTTTCAAACAAATTGCCAGATGGTTCGGACAAAATGGCACATAGCCCTGAAAAGTTCGAATAAGTTGACACTACATTCCGAACAAACCGCCATTTTGAAACGCTTACAATCCTCGTATAATGAGAGCACAGGCAAGGGACATAAACAGGGGGAATGTAAAGTGAAGAGAAATAAACAACTCACGCTAGCAGCGCTCTGCATGGTGGTTGGGCTGACGACCGTGCTTTCCGGCTGTACCAGCTCGAAGCAGCAAGCTGAAGTCGGCGGTTCCGGTGAGAAGACGAAGGTTGTCGTCTGGATTTGGGAAGATGCCAAGAACGTGATCGATTTGAACATGCCTGCCTTCAAGCAAAAGTACCCGAATATCGATGTCGATTTGCATGTGCTGGCTCAGGCGGACGTATATCAGAACTTCTTGATCGCAGCGAGCTCCGGCGACGCCGTTCCGGACGTTGTGAATTTGGAAACGCTGCGTTTGTCCCAAATGGTGCAAACGGGCGGACTGCTCGATATCAGCAGCAAAGTAGCGCCTTATAAGGATAAAATGAACGCCTACAAGTGGGCGGATGCGACGAAAGACGATAAAGTTTACGCGATGCCGTGGGATAGCGGACCGGTTGTCATGTTCTATCGCAACGATATGTTCAAGAAGGCGGGACTGCCGTCCGATCCGAAGGAAGTCGCGTCGCAATTGCAGACGTGGGATGACTACATGCGGTTTGCCAAGCAGCTGAAGGAAAAAACGGGATATGCAATGATGGCCGATTCCAAGACGAAAACCGACGCCACGTTCTTCGGGCAAATGCTGTGGCAGCACGGACTCTGGTATTTCGGACAAGATGGTTCGGTACAGCTCGACAATCCGGAAGTCATCAAGATGGGGCAATACTTCGTCGATATGGTTAAACAAGGATTCGTCTATGAAGCGAAACCATGGAGCGATGCTTGGTATAACTCGTTTAAGGAAAACAAATTCGCCACGGTCGTAGGCGCTTCCTGGTACGATGCTCTGCTTCCGACGCAGATCGATCCGGAGGGCAAAGGCAATTGGTCGGTCGCACCGATGCCGAAATGGTCGAAAGACGACAAATACGCAAGCGCCATCGACGGCGGCTCGAACTTAGCCATCAACAAAAACTCCAAGCACCCGGAAGAAGCCTGGAAGTTTATCGAATTTATGCTCGGGAGTTCGGACTCTCAGCTGAAAATGATGAAGGAAGGCGGACTGTTCCCTTCGCTTGAAACAACGTACAGCGATCCTATTTTTCAGGAAAAAGTACCGTATTTCAACAATCAGCCGGTCCGACAGCTTTATGTAGACGCGGTGAAAAAGGTTGCGCCGATCGTATACACAAAAGATTATCCGCTAGCCAATGAAATGGTCATTAACGCCTTTGCTGAAATATTCCTCGACAACAAATCGGTGGAAAGCGTCTTCCAAAAAACTGCCACTCAGCTTAGGCAAAAAACAGGCCGCAAGTAATTCGGCGGCAGCATATAAGTATATCGCAAAAAAATGTATAAGCAGCAGCCTTCGCTCCGTGAAAGACAACATGACATACGACAAATAAACGGAGCTGAAGGCTCTTTGTTGTACAAAGAAAACGCTTTCAATTAAATGCTTGCGAAGTCATTTTTGCACTGCGCAACGCAAAACGCTTAGGAGGAGGCACGATGCAGAGTCCTTATTGGAAATGGCAATTGAAAACCGCGCCATACGCGTTCGTCGCTCCGTTCGTGGTCAGTTTTTTGCTATTTACACTATCGCCTTTTGTGTATTCGATTTACTTGAGCTTTACGAAATGGCACGGCCAAGCAGAGAAGGAGTTCGTCGGATGGACGAATTATATCAACGTGCTGCAAAGCGGCGATTTTTGGTATTCCGTGTTCAACAGCGTGATCATTTTCATGCTTTACGTCCCGATCATGCTGCTGCTTGCGCTCGTTTTTGGCGTATGTCTCAGCAGCGGCTTGATGAAAGCAAAAGGTTTTTTTCGCACTGTCTTTTTCATTCCGAATATTACTTCGGTCGTCGCCATATCGTTTGTTTTTCTGCTTATTTTCAATACGAGCAATGGTGTGCTTAACCAACTACTGCTATCGACTGGACTGATTGATTCACCGATTCCATTTCTGGAGACGCCGGGGTGGGCGCGGATTTCGGTCGCTTTGCTCGTTATTTACCGCTGGACGGGGTACAACATGATTCTACTGCTTGGCGGCTTGCAAAATATCCCGAAATCACTCTATGAATCGGCGAAGGTGGATGGAGCGAATGCGCTGCAATCGTTCATCTACTTGACAGTGCCAATGATGAGAAAGCTGCTCGCCTTCTGTACCGTTCTTTCAACACTTGGGACGTTCTCGCTGTTTACGGAGCCGTTCATCTTAACGAACGGAGGACCGGCCAAAGCGACAACGACACCCGTCGTGTTGATTTACAAGGAAAGCTTTCAAAATTTGAATTTTGGATACGCATCTACATTAGCGATGTTTTTCTTTATTCTAATGTTGGTTATTTCGGTGGTTCAGCTGCGGCTGTTCCGCGATAACGATTAAGAGGGAGGGTGCATGACATGAACAAAAGGCAAACGGCCCTCTCTGGTCTCTTGTTTGTGCTGTTTCTAGCGATAGCGGCTTTGTTTTTATTTCCGTTTGTATGGATGCTCAGCTCGTCGCTCAAGGCGAGGAGCGATATTTTCGTTACACCCCCGGTGTGGATTCCTAGTGTCCTGCACTGGGAAAACTACACGCAACTTTTTACGGAGAAACATTTCGGAAATGTCATCCTGAATAGTTTGTTTACAGCAACGACAGGAACGGCGGGCGCGCTCTTGTTCTGTTCGCTAGCGGGATTCGCATTTGCCAAATACAAGTTTCGAGGCAAAGGACTGTTGTTCGGCCTGGTGCTAGCTTCGCTGATGGTGCCGATGGAGTCGGCGATGATTCCCCTGTTTATGATTTACCGTAAGTTGGGACTAATCGACAGCCTTTGGGGCGTTCTTTTGCCCAGACTGACGAGTGCATTCGGTATTTTTTACATGCGGCAGTACTGTGCTTCTATCGAAAATGAGCTGTTGGAAGCAGGTAGAATCGACGGTTGCTCCGAGGTGCGGATGTACTTCCGCCTCATCGTTCCGATCCTTTTGCCTGCGTTCGCGTCGCTTGGCATCATTTTTTTCGTGGAAGAGTGGAACAATTTTCTGTGGCCGACGGTTTTACTGCGCTCGCCTGAGCATTTGACGATAGCCGTTGCGATCCGCTCTTTGGAGGCGGGTGTACGCACCCCGTACAACCTGATCATGGCAGGCTCGGTCATCAGCATTTTGCCAATGCTTGCGATTATATTCATTTTCCAGAAGCAGCTTATATCAGGGCTTATGGATGGCTCCGTGAAAGGTTAAAATAGTGTTAGCAATCCGTTTGGACTGTATAGGAGGCGACACTATTGGCAGATAAATCGATCAAGGTGCTTATTGTAGACGACGAACTTATTGTTCGCAAGGGGCTTCGCGCAACAATCCCTTGGGAACGATTCGATATGGAAGTGGTGGCGGATGCAGCTAACGGCCTGAAAGGTTGGGAGGCGTTCGTGGCGTACAAGCCAGATGTCGTCATTACAGATATCGTGATGCCGAAGCTGAATGGGTTGGAGTTAGCGCTGAAGGTAAAGGAAGTCGCTCCGGAGACGAGTGTGCTGCTGCTCAGTTGCCATGAGGACTTTGCTTACGCGAAGCAAGGACTCAAACTCGGAGCATCTGGTTATGTGCTGAAGACAGACATGGACGAAGAGGAAATGGAGTCATACCTGAGACAGTTTCAGGAGCTTTTTCACAAGAGGCAGCGACAGCAGGGTGAACAGTCCGAAGATGCCGCACTGGATGCGAAGGACCAAATCGCCTATATTGGTGCGTGGCTTGGCGGTTTTTATTCTGCCGAGGAGATGGAGAAGCAGCTGCGAAAGTGGCTTGATGGTGACTGGGCCTGGATGAAAACAGGCTGCGTAGTTTATGGGGTTGTTGTCGGCGAATTAGAGCGGATGCAGGACAATGAATGGGAACCGGCGCCGGGACAAAGACACATCCGCATCCCATGCGGCTCGGAAAAGCAGTTGTTCGTTTGCAAGGAAGATACGCCCGGCGCACTAGAACTGAAATGGAAGGAAGCGAAAAGTCGGATTGGATCACTTAGCTGGACGCGAAATGGTCCGGTTACCGATTCGCACAGTTGGATGAAGGCTGTAAGCGAGACGTATACGGATATGCAGTCAAATACGCTGTACGATCAAGCGGCAGGGAGCTGGCCCGAGCCAATCGCCAAGGCGGTGCAGCTTCTTACGTCCGGGGAATCCGTCACCTGGTCGGTTGCCGAGCTGGCCTACCGGGTTGGGCTTAGTCGGAGTCATTTTAGCACGCTTTTCAAAAAGTCGGTAGGTGAAAATTTCATCGACTTTCAAGCCAAATACAAGCTGCAAAAGGCAGATGAGCTGTTACTTAACACGGGGCTTACGGTGAACGATATTTCCGATCAGCTCGGGATGATCGACGCGAATTATTTTAGCAAATGGTTCAAACGGTGTACAGGTATGACGCCGAGCCAATACCGAGCGAACAAAAGGACGAATTTGACCGGACAAAAAGGCACCTGAAAGGCAAGAACAAGCTCTTGTGAACGACAATTTGGCACAAAAATGGCGTTAGAATTCCGTTCTTTTGCAAGCCGATTCCCTTTATACTAACAGCAATTCTAAGCGCAATCATTAATAAAATACTATCATGACGGGGGGCGAGGACGTTGAAAGTCGGAATTCGAGCGTTAATGAACGATTGGGAGAACTTGCAGGTGCTGCAGCGAAACAGGATGAAGCCGCGCAGCTACTTTCAATCTTATACGACAAGAGAAAGCGCTCTCACCTATGAGAGAGGGAATTCTCCCTGGTATCGTTTGTTGAACGGGACGTGGAAATTTGCGTACGCGGAAAGCCCGGCGAGTGCGCCGGAGTACTTTTATACGGAGGATTACGAGGATGACGGCTGGGACCGGGTGGACGTGCCGGGCATGTGGCAGCTGCAAGGCTATGGAAAACCGCATTACACGGATTTGCACTATCCGTTCCCCGTAGACCCGCCGTATGTGCCTTCGGATAATCCGACCGGCTGTTATCGCAAGTCTTTTCATGTTCCGCAGATGTGGGACGGCCGGCAAATCGTGCTCCGATTTGAAGGCGTGGACAGCGCATTTCATCTTTGGGTGAACGGGCAGGAGGTCGGCTACAGTCAAGGAAGCCGTTTACCGTCGGAATTCGATATTACCCCTTTTGTACATTCCGGCTCGAATACACTTGCGGTTCGGGTCGTTCAATGGTCGGACGGCAGTTATATGGAAGATCAAGATATGTGGTGGCTAAGCGGAATTTTTCGCGATGTTAGTTTGTTTGCAAGACCGCAAGTGCAGATTCGGGATTTTACGATTCGGACGGATTTGACGGAAGGGTATACGCACGGTTTGTTAGCCATCAAGGCAAGTATCGCAAATTTGCTTGAAGATGAGATGGCTGGATATATGCTGAGTGCGCAGCTATTGGACGCTTCGGGTACTGCCCTGATTGGCGCCATACAGTCGAACAATGTGACATTGCCCGGCGGGGCAGAGCAAGTCGTGGAGCTTCGACTGGACGTGGCGAATCCTCAGCTGTGGTCGGCAGAGGATCCGCAGCTTTACAAGCTGCTGCTCACGCTGACCAATACGAAGGGACAGGACATAGAAATCGTTCCGCAGCGCGTCGGTTTCCGCCAGGTTGGGCTGAAGGACGGCAACTTTTATGTAAACGGCGTTGTCATCATGCTTAATGGGGTGAATCGGCACGACCATCACCCGGAGCTCGGACGCATCACGCCTTACGAGACAATGCTGCAGGACGTGCTTCTGATGAAGCAGCATAACATCAATGCGGTACGGACAGCGCATTATCCAAACGATCCGCGCTTTTACGACCTGTGCGATGAGTACGGCTTGTACGTGATGGATGAGGCAGATCTGGAGACGCATGGCTTCGAACCGCTCGGCAACATTAGCCGCATTAGCGACGATCCCGCGTGGAAGGAAGCATACGTGGATCGAGTACAGCGGATGGTGGAGCGGGATAAGAATCACGCCTGCATCATCTTTTGGTCGCTCGGCAACGAATCCGGCTTCGGCTGCAATTTCATGGCGATGGCCGATTGGTGCAGGGCGAACGATCCGACGAGGCTGATTCATTATGAAGAAGATCGAGAGCTGAAAGCTGTTGATATCAGCAGTACGATGTATTCATCGGTCGAAAAGCTGACCGCACTTGCCGAGGAAGAAGGCTATGAGCTGCCGCATGTCATTTGCGAATATGCGCATGCGATGGGCAACGGTCCAGGGGGACTGACGGAGTATCAAGAAACGTTCCGTAAACATAAGCGGCTGCAGGGCGGCTTCGTGTGGGAATGGATCGATCATGGACTGAAGCAGACTACGGAAGACGGCAAGACATATTATGCGTATGGCGGAAATTTCGGCGATGTGCCGAACAATGCGAACTTTTGCTTGGATGGACTTATTTTCCCTGATCGCACGCCTTCGCCTGGCCTGCTCGAATACAAGAAAGTCATTGAACCGGTACAAGTGAAAGAGGTCGATTTGAGCCTCGGTTTGCTGGAAATTACGAACTTATACGATTTTATATCGCTAAATGGGCTTGAACTGTTCTGGTCGGTGTACGGGGATGGCAAGCTGCTGGATAGCGGTTCCCGGGAATTGCCGCACATTCCGGCACAAGGGAATGCAACGATTGAACTGCCGATTGCCAAAGGATCGCGGGTTTCAGAGGCGCACACGGATTGCCAGCTTATATTGAGTTTTTGCTTGAATAAGGATGTCTCCTGGGCGAAAAGGGGTCATGAAGTGGCGACAGCGCAATTTCAACTGACGGCAGGGACGCAAACAAACGGTCAGCAGGATGTGTTCGAAAACCCCGGGCTTATGGCGGATGAGGCAGAGCCGTTAATATGTAAGACATCTGGGCACTTGCTGGCGATTACGGGGCCGCAGTTCGAGCTCGTATTCGACCTGCTGAAAGGGACGATTCAGAGGTGGAAGCACGAAGGTACGGACGTTATTGCAGCGGGAAAAGGCCCTGTGCTAAACTTCTGGCGGGCGCCGATCGACAACGATATGTACGTCGTGGAGGAATGGCGCAAAGCTCATCTCGACAGACTGCAGCATCGCGTAGAGCGGGTGGAATGGGAGCAATCAGGAGCTTCGACGGCCATTGTTAGAACATATGTACGAATCGCTCCGCCAGTTCATGATTATGGGTTCCGCTGCACGTATTGTTATACGGTTTCCAGCAGCGGTGAAGTCCGTATTGAGGTTGAAGGCGAGCCTGATGGACCTGGGAAGCTGCCGAGCATGCTGCCGAGAATCGGCCTCCGAATGGAGCTGCCGGGTAATCTCGACTGCGTGAACTGGTACGGCAGGGGACCTGGCGAATGCTATAGCGACAGTAAGCGAGCCAATTTGATTGGACTCTACCAAGCTTCCGTCGATGAACTGTATACGCCATACGTATTTCCGCAGGACAACGGCAACCGGACGGATGCTGCTTGGGTGTCGCTTACTAACGTCCGCGGCATTGGGCTGCTTGCAGTCGGGGAGCCGCAGCTTGAGTTTTCCGCTCATCGTTATAGGGCCGAAGACTTTGAGCAGGCTAAGATCAGCACGGAGTTGGCGCCGAGAGATACGATTACGCTGAACCTGGACTATCGGCAAAATGGGCTTGGCAGCAACAGCTGCGGTCCTGCCCAGCTTCCTGCTTATGCATTGAAGGCTGAGAAGTTCCGATTTGAACTCGCGATCACGCCTTATCATAAAGAACTGATTTCACCAACGGCATTAGCGAAAAAAGGAGCGATGACAAAATGAACAAAACAGGGGACGCACTCAATTTGACAGGGAAAGTAGCGGTCGTAACGGGAGGCGCTTCGGGCATCGGATTGGCGACAGCCACCATGCTAGCCGAGTTCGGTGCGAATGTCATGCTGCTGGACATTAATGAGTCGCAAGGACAGGCCGCTGCGGCAAGTATCGCGGAAGGCGGCGGGAAAGCTGCGTTTTATGTGTGTAACGTGACGTCCGGCGAGGGCTGTAAGCGCGCTTCGGAAGCCATTATGCACGACCACGGCCGTATCGACATTTTGTTCAACAATGCGGGTGTCATTCGACGGAAAACGGTCGTTGAGTTAGAGGAAAAGGATTGGGATCTTGTGATTGATGTCTCACTCAAGGGCGTGTATCTGCTCTCTAAATATATGATTCCGTTCATGGCGCAAAGCGGCGGCGGAAGTATCGTTAACACAGGCTCCGGCTGGGGGCTCAAAGGTGGAGATAAAGCGGCCGCCTATTGCGCAGCAAAAGCTGGCGTCGTTAATCTGACGAAGGCGATGGCGATCGACCATGGTCAAGACAACATTCGTGTGAATTGCGTCTGCCCAGGAGATACAGATACACCTCTATTACGGGACGAAGCGAAGCAGCTCGGACAAGAGGAAGGCTCGTTCCTTGTATCGTCAGCGTCGGGGCGCCCGCTTGAACGGCTCGGAACACCGCGCGATATTGCAAGTGCCGTGCTTTTCCTTGCTAGCGACTTATCCACATGGGTAACGGGGAGCGTGCTTGTTGTCGATGGCGGCGGTTTGGCGTAATACAAACTCATAAGGAGGCAGCAATAGATGAATACGAACGATAGAAAGCAAGTACATCCTTATATTCCTAACACAGTGCCCGACGTACAGCGGCAAATGTTGGACGAAATAGGTGTTCAGCGTATCGAAGATTTATACGATATCATACCAGATTCGCTGAAATTGAACCGAATGATGGACCTGCCCCCGGCTCTAGGGGAATATGAGCTGCAGCGCTACGTGGAAGGATTATTGGCTAAAAATAAAAGCGTCAAAGACGTCGTCAGCTTTCTTGGCGCAGGCTGCTGGCCGCATTTTATCCCAGCGGTTTGCGATGAGATCAATCAGCGTTCCGAATTCGTGACGGCCTATGCGGGTGAACCGTACGAAGATCACGGCCGTTTTCAGGCGCTGTTTGAATACCAAAGCTTGGTCGCGGAGCTGGTTGATATGGACGTCGTTAACGTTCCAACGTTCGACTGGCCGCAAGCGGCTTCGACTTCCTTGCGGATGGCTGGTCGAATTACAGGCCGTAAGCACGTTTTGATGCCGCGTAATATGGATGCCGAGAAGCTGATGGTGATTGCGAATTACATTCATCCTGATTTGTCATACAGCTTCGTCGATTATTTAGGCGAGACAGGCGAGCTGGATTTGGCCGACCTGCAAAGCAAACTGAACGAAGACGTAGCGGCTGTTTACTTTGAAAATCCAACCTTCCTTGGTGTTATTGAGTCGCAAGGGCAGCAGATTGCAGATCTGGCGCATAGCGTAGGCGCGTTGTGTGTCGTCGGCGTTGATCCCAGCTCGCTCGGCGTGCTGAAGCCGCCAAGCCAGTACGGCGCGGACATCGTCTGCGGCGAATTGCAGCCGCTCGGTATGCATATGAACTATGGCGGCGGTCAAGCCGGGTTCATCGCGACACGGGATGAAGAAAAATTCGTTATGGAATATCCATCCCGCTTGTTCGGCATCGCTCCGACGATCGTTGAAGGTGAATACGGCTTCGGAGACGTAGCTTACGATCGCACTTCTTTTGCCTTGCGCGAAAAAGGAAAAGAATCGGTCGGTACGCAAACCGCGTTGTGGGGCATTACGGCAGGCGTCTATCTCGCGCTGCTCGGACCTCACGGCATGCAGGAGCTTGGCCAGACGATTATGCAAAAGTCACAGTATGCGGCAAAGCTGCTCTCGGAGATCGATGGAGTTGCGGTGCGTTTTGGGTCGCCGTTCTTTAAAGAATTCGTCGTTGATTTTACGGAAACGGGCAAGAAGGTTGAAGATATTCATCGCGCCCTGCTAGCACTTGGTATACAAGGCGGCAAAGACTTGTCGGACGATTTTCCCGATCTTGGCCAGTGCGCCCTATACTGTGTGACCGAGGTGCACGCCCAGGAAGAGATTGAACAGTTAGTTCGTGCGATTTCTACTTGTGTAGCCTATTCGGCTGAAGGAGTGATTTCCGTATGAAACGTATACGCAGAGAAAGTAAGGTAAGAAACTTTCATCAGGCTAAATGGGATGAACCTGTTATTTTCGAGCTCCATAAAGAAGGCGAGCGCGGAGTACAAGTGCCGCAAATTGAAGCGGCGATTGCCTCGGCAGTAGGTGACGGAGTCTCAGCTATCCCTGCGTCGATGCGCAGGACAGAGCTTCCGAAGCTGCCGGAAATTGGTCAAGCGAAGGTGCTTCGCCACTATTTGCGGCTTTCGCAGGAAACGATGGGCTCCGACTTTAACGTAGAAATCGGGCAGGGCACATGCACGATGAAATACATCCCACGCATCAACGAGATGATGATTCGCACGCCGAAGCTGGCGGAGCTTCATCCGCTGCAGGATGTTAGTAACGTTCAGGGTATTCTGGAAGTGTTCTACAAGCTGGATCTCGCCATGCGCGAAATTTCCGGTATGGACAAATTCTCATTCCAGCCGAGCAGTGGCACGCAGGCACTGCTAGCGATGGCCTCCATCGTCCGCAATTATCACGAGTCTCGTGGTGAAGGAGATCAGCGTGACGAAATCATTACAACGATTTTCTCTCACCCGTCGCAGGCGGCAACCGCTGCGGTGAAAGGCTACAAAATCATTACACTCTACCCTGACGCGGACGGCTTCCCAGATATCGAGGCGCTCAAGAAGGTCGTTTCCGACCGTACGGCTGGCTTTGTCGTTGCCAACCCGGAGGACACCGGAATTTTCAACCCGAGAATCAGAGAGTTTACGGATATCGTTCATGCCGCAGGAGGCATTTGCTATTACGACCAAGCGAATGCGAACGGGCTGCTCGGCGTGACACGGGCGAAGGAAGCGGGTTTCGACATGTGCTTCTTCAACCTGCACAAAACATTTGCGGCACCGCATATGTGCGGAGGTCCGGCGACGGGAGCGCTTGGCGTCGTGAGCGAGTTGATTCCTTTTATGCCAGGTCCTGTTGTGGAGCTGGAGGACGGCACGTATGTGCTGAACCGGACGGGCGACAACAGCATCGGCAAAGTGCGTATTTTCCATGGCGTCTCACAGACCGTACTAAGAGCCTATGCATGGATTCGCGCTCTCGGAGCGGAAGGATTGCTGAACGTGGCGCAGACTGCTGTCCTCAACAATAACTATTTGTATCATAAAATATTGCAAATTCGCGGGGCATCCGCTCCTTACGTCAAGGGCAACCGCCTGGAGCAGGTGCGTTACAGCTGGGAGCAGATGGCGCAGGAAACGGGCGTTACGACGGAGGATGTGACGCACAGAATGTGCGATTTCGGTCTGCACTATTGGACCAGCCATCATCCGTACGTCGTCCCTCAGCCGTTTACCTTGGAGCCGACAGAGTCTTACTCCAAGGAAGACCTCGACGAATATATCAACGCATTGGCGCAAATTTCGAAGGAAGCCTACGAAAGTCCGGAAATCGTCAAAAATGCGCCAACACGCAGCACCGTGCACCGCATTGACCATTCCAGCTTCGACGATCCGAAGGAATGGTGTATTACCTGGCGGGCATATCTGAAGAAAACGCAAGCGGACTAACAGACGTAGTTAGGAACGGTGAAGGGTACCGCCTTAGCTAATAAGGAATGCGCTACATATACTTATGTCAATCCGCGATTCATCCAGTTCTTGTGGTGAATTGAGCGTTAGCGTGAAACCAACGTAAATAAACAAAGAACAGTCCAACTTTTGGACTGTTTTTTGTTTATTTACAATCAAGTGTGCTATGTCATGGGTGTGGGAGTGAGAGAAACTTACCCTTTTATTAGTATGGCCAGCTAAGAAGTGGGGTGCTGCGATCGTTGCAAGGGGCTAATGTTGTACGGAGTACAACAATTCTCAGAGTTTTCTTCTCTAGATACAGTCGTTGTTGTATATTGTGCAACAATTTAGCCTAATTTCATGCCAATGAGCTGTTTTCGGGAGAAAATGTTGTATTTTCGTGCAAAAATCGCGGAAAAAACGCAGATTGGTCAGCCTATTGTTGTACAAAGTACAACTTGTTTGGAGTATGCATTGCTTGAACAAACCCACTCTCACAGCTAGAAAAGACTGACTAAGCCGCCTATCCTTGTCTCCCCCCGCAGCTCGAATAGAATTGTTAGTACCTCTTCGAATTCTCCGGACTAAGCTATCAATCAACCAGCACATCCCGATGCGCTCTTCAGAACATCTTTTCTGGTTCAACATTAAAAGCACCATAAAATAACCCAACTAGGCAAAAAGATTTTACATGGTTAGATGATAGTTAGCATAGTAGAATCAAACTTAAGATCAAAGGAGAAGGGGGAGAATGAACTCAAACATTTGATGCACTATTTGGTCATCTTGCGCCATAGGGTTAATCCTGAATTTGAAATTGATGTTGTGATCAGACCGGAATATCTACTGCTGACATGGTATGTCTCAATTTATAGGACGAAGATCATGCTCATTTTTCCGGTTTCCATATAGAACAAATTAGTATCAAGGGGAGGAAATGATGGAAGTCGTTAGAACATGGTTAGAACACCCAACTCTCATTAGGGAGATCGGTCAACCGGCTCAGCTGCAGCCAGCTGACCTTTTCCCAACCTTACGAGTTCATGTGTACGCAGCAATGACGATTAGCGCAATTGTAGAGCTAGAGAAAGGCGATATCATTCGCCTGACGTCACTATCCCTCCAACTCGGGGATGAGGCAGAAATCGCGATCCCGGGTACGGTTGAACGGTTTGGGATGCACATCTTGCGGCTAACCTTCTCGCGTCCCGGTTATTCGGATCTGCACGATGCTTTCTACTTTTATGTAAAGGATCCGTCGGTCATTCAGAACGACCAATCGGACATTGCTTATATGGGGACGAGCGGTAAGCTTGTTTACATACCGGACTACAAAGGAAATCGGATCGCAGATTTTTCTCATGCAGGTTACATCGGCGGCATACAACTTCCAGATGTACAAACGCAAATGACCATCGAGCCTGGAGAAGGGGATGCGACAGCACGCATTCAGGAAGCCATTGATGCTGTGTCCCAGCTTCCGCTTACGCCAGAAGGATTACGCGGTGCTGTCTTGCTGAGACGTGGAACGTACCATTTAGCCGGAACGCTGAAAATAGCAGCTAGCGGGGTTGTCCTTCGCGGAGAAGGACAAAGGGAAGACGGCACGCTCTTGTATGCGACAGGTGCAACCAAGAAAAATATTTTAGAAATTGGTGGCGCAAGCGGGATCAAGCTGTTGGAAGACACAAGTACGACGGTTACCGATCTATATGTTCCTTCAGGATCGAATTCTTTCCATGTGGCGGATGCACGCCATCTCCAAGTCGGGGATTCGGTCATTGTACGCCGCTATGGGAACGACGCTTGGATTCATGAAATCGGAATGGATGCCATAGTGCAACGGCCTATTACCGGCGGAACCAAGATGTGGAGCCCATTTGAACTTGATTTTGACCGTATCATCGTTCATATGGAAGGCAACAAGATAACCGTAGACGCACCGCTTACTAATTCAATTGAGCTGCGTTGGGGCGGGGCACGGGTTTTCAAATATGAAGATCCAGACCGAATCGAGCATATTGGTGTAGAAAATATGCGTATTGACGTCGAATTCGATCCTTCTGTGACGGATACACAGATTGATGATCGGAAGGGTGCTCTTGATCCGTATTGTGCTGACGAAAACCACACAACCAACTTTGCCGTCCTGAATCATGTGAAGAATGCTTGGGTACGTGACGTTACAGGTTACCATCTTGATCATAGCCTTGTCCTTGCCGACTACGGGAGCAAGTGGGTGACCATTCAAGATTGTACGGTTTTGGATATGGTTAGTATCATAACCGGCGGTCGCCGCTACAGCTTTCATGTTTGCGGACAAATGATTTTAGTCCAGCGAGCTTATACGGAAACAGCGAGGCATGCATTCGTTGTCGATAAGTGGGTGACGGGACCGAATGTATTTCTCGACTGCAAATCCTCCACCGACTATAACACAAGTGAACCGCATCATCGCTGGTCGGTAGGCGGTCTGTACGATAATGTGAAGGCGCCAATCGCTATCCAAGACCGCATTTGGCTAGGCAGCGGACACGGTTGGGCAGGTGCGAATTATGTCACCTGGAACACGGAGGGAGAATTGACGCTGCAGCAGCCGCCTACCGCGCAAAACTACGCGATTGGTCACGTTGGTGAGATGAAGAAAGGACGCGCACCGAATGACTATGATCCTCGTTCGAGGAAAGATGGGTATCTGAATGCACTGGGTAAGCATGTTTTACCGCTCAGCTTGTACAGGCAGCAGTTGGTGGATCGACTCAACCCTTAAATTCACGTCCTAGGTTGCTATTTTGTAGTAAGCAAAGTAGTGTTAAGTTGAACTAAATTCTGCGAAAAACGATATCCCTCATTCAATTTGAAAAAAAGGTGAGTGTCATGGAGAAAACAAGGTTACTCCGTAAACTGGGAAGCACGAATTTAGAGCTTTCACCACTTGGACTTGGCTGCTGGCAATTTAGCAATGGGCAAGGGGTAGTAGGCAAGTTTTGGCCTGTGCTGGGTGCCGATGATGTGCTGAAGATCGTTAAGATTAGCCTTGAAGGCGGCATCAATTGGTTTGATACAGCGGAAGTGTATGGTAAAGGACAGTCGGAGCAAATGCTTTCGAAAGCTCTCCGAGATTCAGGGTCTTTGGCGGATGACGCTCGAATTGCTACGAAATGGTGGCCGATTTTTCGCACAGCCGGAAGCATTGTAAGTACAATCGATGAGCGCATTCGATACTTAGATAATCGCACGATCCATCTGCATCAAGTACATCAGCCTTACTCTTTCTCCTCTGTAGCAAGTGAAATGAAAGCCATGGCTCAATTGGTCAAAGCCGGTAAAATTCAAAACGTGGGCGTGAGTAATTATTCGGCAAAGCAAATGCGGGAGGCTCACCGAGTACTGAAGGAGCATGGCCTTCTTTTAGCATCCAATCAAGTGAAGTACAGCTTGCTAGATCGGCGTATTGAACAGAATGGGATTATGGAGACAGCTAAAGAGTTAGGGATTGCAATTATTGCTTACTCTCCATTAGAGCAAGGAATTCTGAGCGGCAAATTCCATAAGAATCCTGATCTCGTGAAAGGGATAACGGGTCCTAGAAAATGGACGTCTTCTTTTAAACAATCAGGACTTCAGAAATCAAAGCCTCTCATCGATCACTTGGAAGAGCTAGCTGTTCAGTACGATGCTTCTCCAACACAAATCGCATTGAATTGGATGATTAACGCTCACGGAGAAACAGTATTTGCCATTCCCGGTGCTTCTAAAATTCATCATGCTCAAGAAAATGTAAAAGCCATGCAATTTAAGCTTACTGCTAATGAAATCCAAACAATCAGCGAAATATCGAGCAACGTAATCCGATAATAAATATACAGAAAGAAACTGAACCCATGATGCCATGGAGTTCAGTTTTTTTCTCATATACAAGCTTATTTCTTCAATAATAAATACATAAAATACGGCGCCCCAATAAAAGCGACCATAATGCCGGCGGGAATGCCATCAGGTTCAATCACATTACGTCCAATGGTGTCTGCCATTACTAATAGCCAACCACCAATCAGAATGGCGACTGGAATAAATAATTGATTTCTGGGTCCTACCAAAGCTTTGGCCATGTGCGGAGCCATCAGTCCAATGAAGGCAATTCCTCCAGTGACCGAAACAGCCGAAGCGGCCAGGGCAACTGCTGTTAAAAGTAAGACAATACGTTCCTTTTCAACAGATACACCTACGCCAATCGCTACAGGTTCGCCTAGTCCCAGCAGATTCAAACGATTTGCTTTGTATAAGGTAAATGGAATGAGCAGAGCTAACCAAGGAACAATTGCCCAAATAAAAGGCCAGTCAGAGCCCCAAATACTTCCGGCTAACCATTTTGCGATAAAATCGACTTTGGCCCGTTCAGCAGATGAAATAATGACAATCATGACCCCGGATAGCGCCATTGAAAAACCGACTCCAATTAGCACCAATCTGACAGGTTGAAGGCCACCGGTGCGGTTAAATGAAAGTAGATAGATCAAGCATGCCGTAATTAAAGCACCAATAAAAGCGACAAGTGGGAGAAGGTAAATAAACGATCCTGCCTTGATAGGAAAAAATAAAAAGAATACGGCAATAGCAACACCAGCCCCAGAATTAATGCCAATAATGCCCGGATCAGCTAAATCATTTCGTGTAATCCCTTGTAGAATAGCACCTGATAAGGCAAGTGCCATGCCTGCTAGCAGAGTGATCACTATGCGTGGTAATCGAATCGAAAATAAAACAAACTCTTCTTTGAATGTGCCTTGACCGAGAAGGGTCGGAATCAGCCTATCATAGGATATAGAGGAGTATCCCATTCCCAGCCCGAGAACAATCGTCATCGTAATAAGTGCAAGTGAACCATATAATAGCAGCCGTTGTTTTTTAATTAAAGCGGGAGGATGAATCATGAGAATGCCTTTCCTCCTTTACGTATGATGAACAAGAAGAAGGGCAAACCCATCATCGCCACTATGGCCGCCACTGGTGTTTCATAGGGAGAATTGATCGTACGTCCAAGGGTATCCGCAAAAAGCATAAATACGGCTCCTATAATTGCCGACATTGGCACAATAAAACGATAATCGGTTCCAACAATGGCGCGAACAATATGAGGAATCATCAAACCAATGAACGCCATATTCCCAACAAGCGCAACAGAGGCACCCGCGAGTAAGATAATGATGATAAAAAGCACGGTTTTGATTTGTGTCGTCTTCTGTCCTAACCCAACAGCGATCTCTTCACTTAAGCTTAGAATAGTAAGCTGCCTAGAGAGGAGTAGGGAGATCAGTGTACCGGTCGCAATAAATGGCGCAATAACTTGGAGTTGGCCCCATGAAGTGCCGATCAACCCTCCTGCCGTCCACATGGATACATCTTTTGAAATTTTAAAATAAATACCGATACCTTCCGAGATCGCGTATAGGAACGCAGATACAGCTGCTCCGGCTAATACAATGCGAAGAGGAGAGAAGCCGCCTTTTTTCGCTGCGCCAATACCGAAGACGATGCTTGCACCTACAGCAGCTCCAATAAAACAAGCAATCGTAATCCCGAAGTAATTGGCTGAAGGGATAAAAGCAATCGTAAATGCCAGAGCCGCGTTTGCTCCGGCGGTCAAGCCAAGTAAACCAGGATCAGCAAGCGGGTTTCTGGTCATCCCTTGCATGATAGCTCCGGAAACGGCTAGCGCGGCTCCAACAAAAATCCCCGCAATTTCCCGAGGTAATCGAATTTCGCGAATGATCGATATTTTATCACCTGCAGCATGAGAAGTGAGGGCCAGCCAGACATCTTTGACGGTAACATCTGCGGCCCCAAATGCCATGGAAACAATAAACATACCCACAAAGATTACGATTCCAGCAATCAGTTTATATACGAATGGGATGAACCGTTGATGTTCCGTAATCATTTACTACCTAAGCTTTTAACAAAGAAATCGAGTTGATATTCTAAGGTTAGTGGATCATTGAAATAGAACTCTTTCGCATTGACTTCAAATAGTTGTTTGTTTTTAACCGCTGGAATGTTTTTGTAGGTATCCGTTTGTTGGAATGAATTATCTGTGTCTGGGTTCTTGCTGAAGATAACGTAGTCACCTGCGTACTCCGGAAGTACTTCCAAAGACAAGGCGTAGTAACCGGCTTTTAAAGCCATTTCTTTGACTTTTTTAGGCATTTCTAGCTTCATTTCTTGGTAAAGAATTTCGGTGCCACGACCCCAGTTATTTCCGAAGACGTAAAGCTGTTTGTCGAAATTTTCAACAACAGAAATCGTTTTATCCGCACCAATTTTTGTTTTAATGTTTTCTCCGGCTTTCTGCGCCCGGTTTTTAAAGTCAGTTATCCAAGCTTGCGCTTCTTTTTCTTTATTTAAAAGTTTGCCGATTTCTAAGTGTTGGGTTAAATAATCTACCTTTCCATATGTATACGTTACTGTAGGGGCAATTTGCTTCAATTTATCCACGTTTTTGACACTAGATAGACCAATGATTAAATCCGGTTTTAATTCAATCAATTTTTCTAAGCTTTCATCGGAAACTTCTTGCGCAGCTTTCAATGTTGTTTCGAAGCGGGGGTTCATTTTAGACCATGAATCGACACCAACAAGATTAACTTTTAGAGCCATTACATTTCCTGCAAAAGAAGAAAGGACAACGACGCGTTGCGGATTGGCCGGAACTTCGACAGGTCCATTTTCAGATTGGTAGGTAATGGTTGTTGGTTTGTTTTCAGCTTTCGCTGCGTTCTTCTCTGTTTGGGTTGTTTGGCTGCTGCAAGCACTAAGAGCTAATGAGATGAAGAGCAGGAACGGAATTAGTCGTTTGTTCATTTTGGTTATCTCCCTTTAATAAATTGTAGGTAACGCACATAGGTTTATTTGTTCGAGGATCTCGTCCGATTTCAGCGTCAATATGGAAAACTTTCTTGAGCACGTCATGATTTATCACTTCTTCGCAAGTGCCAGCTTTCACGATTTCACCATTTTTGAGAGCGATGATATAGTCAGCAAAACGAGCCGCTTGATTTAAATCATGGAGGACCATGACAATCGTGCGTTCCTGTTCCCTATTAAGTTTTTGCAAAAGCTCTAGAACCTCTAATTGATGCGCCAAATCTAAATAGGTGGTAGGTTCGTCAAGGAAGATAATCTCCGTTTCTTGCGCAAGCGCCATGGCAATCCAAACGCGTTGGCGTTGTCCTCCGGATAGTGCATCTACAGGACGTAACTTAAAGTCAATGGTGCCCGTAACTTCAAGCGCCCAGTCGATCACTTCATAGTCCTTTTTCGATAAGCGCCCAAAGCCCGTTTGGTAAGGAAAGCGACCATACGATACTAACTCACCGACGGTTAAACCACTTGCACTCTCGGGTGCTTGTGGAAGGATCGCCATTTTTCTAGCGAGTATCTTTGTATGTTCTTTGGCAATATGTTCACCATCCAGAACGATTGAACCCGATTGATGGGAAATAATCCGCGTGGCTGCTTTCAATAGGGTAGACTTTCCACAGCCATTCGCTCCGATAATGGTGGTGATTTGGTTGTCTGGAATCTCTACACTGAGATTTTTAACAATTAAACGTTCACCATAACCAATGTTTAGCTGATCTGTATACAGGCGAACCATAAGATAACCCCCATTTATTTCAATATAGGCACTACCCATTAACTGATAATGATTATCAATTTCACTATATTACACACAATAAAGCGAACAATTTTATTTGTCAATAACTTTTTTTGTTGTCAAATGAGAAGAATAGACGTATATTTAATTGAGAATGATAATCATTTACGTTTCGTAGCCGAGGAGTGATCGGGAAATGGAAGAACAGGAATTGTATGATGTGACTGTTATTGGAGGAGGGCCAGCAGGGCTTTACTCCGCTTTTTATAGTGGACTTAGAGAAATGAAGACCAAGCTTATTGAGTATCAAACCCAACTAGGTGGAAAAATACATATCTATCCGGAGAAAATGATATGGGATGTGGGAGGACACACGCCAACTCCAGGAGCGAAGCTTATTGAAAATCTTGTAGAGCAAGGACTAACGTTTCATCCAGAAGTTGTGTTGAATGAAAAGGTAGAGTCGATCACACGTAATGAAGAGGGTATTTTTGTCTTGCAAGCTGCTTCTGGTCAGAAGCATTACACGAAAACAGTTATCGTTGCTGTTGGAGGGGGAATATTGAATCCGCAAAGGCTGGAGATCGAAGGCGCAGAGAGATATGAAGTGTCGAATTTGAACTATACCGTGAAGTCTTTGCAGCATTTTAGAAACAAAACGGTGATCATTTCTGGCGGGGGCAATTCTGCAATTGATTGGGCAAATGAACTAGAGCCTATCGCCAAAAACGTTTATTTAACCTATCGAAAAGAGGCTTTAACAGGTCACGAAGCACAAGTAAAGCAGCTCATGGAGAGTTCCGTTGTTTGTTTCTTCCATACGTCCATAACCAAACTAGTTGCTAGCAGTAATCATGAAGTCATTGAACGTGTCGAACTTACCAACCATGAAACAGGTGAGGTGTCGTATTTGCCCATTGATGAAGTGATTATTAATCATGGTTATGAACGTGATACAACACTACTTAAGAATAGTGAAGTAAAGATTGCGATCGCAGATAACTATTACATTGCTGGTAATGCGGCTAGCGAATCTTCGATAGATGGAATTTATGCGGCTGGAGATATTTTACACCACGATGGAAAGCTGCATTTAATTGCCGGTGCATTCCAAGACGCTGCAAACGCTGTAAATAAAGCAAAGCAATATATCCAGCCTGAGGCTAATAAGGTTGCCATGGTGTCTTCGCATAATGAAGTATTTAAAAAGCGCAATCGAGAATTAGTCAAACGAATGATGACCTAGCATTTTGTTTTTTATGATGCGAAAAACCCCTCCTGTATGTAAAAACATAATACAAAATAACGATATTGTCATTTTGTTTTTGATACTTACTGTGATATCATGGAACTACTAATAGAGAGGGGGAGCAACATGTCCAATGATCTTCCATTAACGAAAGAAGCCATACTAGATGCGGCGGAACAGGTGCTTCGGCGTTATGGACCTGACAAAACTTCCGTAGTCGATGTGGCTCGAGCACTTCAAGTTAGCCATGGCACTCTTTATCGACACTTTGCAAGTAAAGCCTCATTAAGAGAGGCGGTAACTGAGCGATGGCTGCACAAAATCATCTTAGATCCCTTAGAAGCTATTGCCGTCCAGTCTGGTGGTAGTGCTACAGAGCGTTTACGCACGTGGTTTGAAACCTTGATCCGTACGAAGAAGGCCTATGCAATCAATGATTCCGAAATGTTTGCCATGTACGCGGCTGTTACATTAGATGCAGTCGAAATGATAAATACGCATGTCAATCAATTAATCGATCAGATTGCCCGCATTATCGAAGAAGGAATGAAGTCCCAGGAGTTCAAATCCTTTGAACCAATCGTTACTGCGAGAGCTATTTTTATCGCTACTTCCCGTTTTCATCATCCTGTACATGCGAAGGAATGGTCATCAGACACGATTGAACAGGAATTTGCTTCGGTTTGGGATCTGCTTCTTTACGGAATCTCCTAGCAGATGAATGTATAAATAAAGCCCTTCTGATGAAAGTGAATCAGAAGGGCTTTTGCTTTTAAATAGGTATTTGATTGCCTTCGGGGAGCGAAGGAACTCCGTTTCACCCAAGCATCCGCTTGATCTCATCCGCAATAAGTCGTACGCCGGCTTCGATCCGCTCCTCTGACACTTGCGTTACACTAAGACTTAACAATTGCTCAGGATTAAACGCAGATAAGTAATATGGTTGGAGGTCCTGCAGAATAACACGCTTCTTACGCAATCTATCCAACAGGGTGGGGATGTGCAGATGGGCTGGGACGATGATATGAGTGTACACACCCGAAATCACTTCAGATAGAGGTAGATATGCAGTGTCACTGTTTGCAAGTAAGGATTTATTCAGATGCATCAGTCTACGCGAATAAGAATCTCTGATTTTGTGCTTGCGCCGTTCAAACATACCACTTTGAATATAAATTTCTAATGCGGCTTGCGAGAGCATAGAACTGTCAATGTCCGATAATTTCTTGTAGTTGCTGAACGTGAGTGTGAGGTCTGTAGGGAGGACGGCTGCGCCCACTCGTAATCCTGGAAACAAGATCTTGGAGTAACTTTTTAAATAAACAACATGGGTTGAAGCATAAGCGAAGATGGGGTCAGATTTCGTATCGTTCTCCAAGTCGGCCAGATAATCATCTTCGACGATGTAGACGTCATAGCGTTTGGCTAATCGGGCTATTTCTTTCTTCGTTTGTTCCGAATAAGAACTGCCGAGAGGATTATGGAAGCGGGGCATGGTATAGAAGAACTTAATATCTTCTGTACGGAACAAGCGCTCTAATTCATCCAGATCGATGCCGCTGACTGTTCTTGTGATGCCATAAGTAGGGACTTGATAAAGTTCTAATAGGCGTATAAATAAATAATAACTAGGCTGTTCAAGCAACACCCCTCGTTTTCCATTCGGAAAAGGCATCAAAGCCAAGACAGACAAGGCTTGCTGCACGCCTGAAGTAACGTGAATGTTACTTGGATTCGTGAACACCTGATAGTTGGCCAAATGCTTGGTTAACACCTTTAATAACGATGGTAGTCCTTGCGGAGTTCCGTACACGAACAATTCTTTCTTATAGGTATCAATCGCTTTATTAATACAATGTTTAAAATCCAGATAAGGAAACAGCTCAGGGTCCGGTGCACCTGATGAGAAATCATAGGCTGATTGTTCCGTAGGATGGATGCCATCTGTTCGCTTCTGTACCGCATAATACCCACTTTGGGGGATAGAGTAAATGAGATGGCGATTCTCAAGCTCGGTATAAGCACGAATGACCGTGCTCTTATTGCAGGAATAGGCGATAGACAGCTCCCTTATTGACGGCAGCTTTTGACCGGATCGTATTTGTCCATTTTCAATTCGCCGTTCGATGTCATTGAAAATAAGCGAATATTTATGCATATATATGTCCCCGCTCTTTAATTGTACCGGTACAGTTGGTCCGTAAATAGATTGTAGTAAGACAGTATTCGTTCTATGCTTGAAAGCAACAGCCGGCCGGCACCATTATCAATAAAGTACCATAATTCGTTAGGAAGCGGGGGAAAATTATGAATAACCGAAAAGGAATCAAACTTGCCTATATATTTGCCATACTAAATGCGGTGATCATTGGATTTTCTTTCTTGTTTGCCAAAATAGCTCTTGATCATGCCAACCCACTCGATACGCTCACCTATCGTTTTGCCGTTTCGTTCGCAGTCTTCTCTATCCCTGTTGCGCTAGGTTTGGTTAAGTTGAATTACCGTGGCAAACCGCTAATCAAAGCACTATTGTTGGCAACGACATATCCACTAGGATTCTTCACGCTTCAAGCGTATGGGCTGCAGCATACCTCTTCCGCAGAGGGAGGCATCCTGTACGCATTCACGCCGATCGTAACGATGGTGTTGGCTTCATTGTTTCTAAAGGAAACCACAAACGTCTTCCAGAAACTGTCGATTTTCCTCTCTGTATTCGGCGTTCTGTTTATTTTCATCATGAAAGGGAGCACGGTAGATTTGTCAAACATGACAGGGATCATCCTATTGGTTCTTACTTGTGTGGCTTTTGCTGGATACAGTGTTCTGGCTCGTTCGCTTTCGAAACAGTTTAGCCCAGCGGAGATCAGTTATTTTATGCTCGGTATCGGATTTGCTACCTTCCTTGTTGTTTCGCTTTCGAGTCATGCTAGTGCGGGGACATTTGAGGCCTTTATTTCACCATTGTCTAACCCTTCTTTCATTGTGGCCATTCTATTCCTGGGCTTGTTCTCCTCACTGGTGACGGCTTTGACAGGTAACTATGTCTTGTCCAAGATAGAAGCCTCCAAAATGAGCGTGTTCACTAATTTATCAACTATTGTCTCCATAACTGCGGGAGCCCTTTTTCTTGGGGAAAAAGTGACGGTATATCACTTGATTGGTTCTGTGATGATTCTAGCGGGGGTGATCGGGACACAATATTTGGGTCGATATAAAGTGGCTTTAACAAAGGTTAAAGCTGATCGTGTAAGAGGGTAAGGGGTAACCCTTTCCTAACTATGATGAGATTCTGGAGAAGCTTCTATGTATTAGTTAAATAGTTGCTTCCCGTTATGACGCCACGAGGCGTCTTTTTTCATTTTATCTTAAAAGTAACAGAGATTGGTTTTTATAATTAGATCGTTACATACAATTAGATAAAGTGTTAGCGGGAAAGGGGCACGAGCTGATGGATCAAACGTTGTTTGAGCATCGATTTTGGCTGCAAATTTTAGGGGATCATGCGAGGTTTATTTATAATGCCCTTGCTCCTGTGGAGCTCAAAGATATTGCTATCGCCCATTCTTACATAAACCTATATGATCAACTCCTTGGTCAAGCGCGAATGAAGGAAGCTGCCAATTTGGCTCAATTAAACAAACAGGCTTACGATTTAACGGCAAATTTACGCGAGTATAAACTGAATCTTTTAGATCGTCTCTTACTCGGGCAAATAAAGCTCGGATTAACACCGACATTTCTCAATCATATGTTGAATGAGCTTGAGGAGTACTTCAAAATACTCATCGTGCTTCTGGAGGGTAAGTCGGTCCCGAAGTATGCATCTTTACATCATCATTTGCTTTGGCTGACTGATGCTGCAGGTCATGCGGCAATTATTGCGACGGACTTGGATATGGTAGAGAAGAGATTAATCAAGAAAAGCGAGCAATTTGAAAAGAATTTCAATGAGTTTTATTTAAAAGCGATAGAACTTGCAGGTTATTTACGAACGTTGCGAGCTAGTTACCCTTCAATTATGAAGTTCCATTCTGATGTTAATATGGAAATGTCTATATTCATGGCTTTCTTGAAAGAAGTCGAGGAGCTTGGGCTAAGTGCAGAGCTGTTATCGCGGATTAACCCTCTCGTGCCGGATCATATGTATCGCGAAGAGTGTTACTATTTATTGAAGTTATCTCAA
Organism: Paenibacillus germinis; assembly: GCF_013141785.1. Taxonomy (NCBI): domain Bacteria; kingdom Bacillati; phylum Bacillota; class Bacilli; order Caryophanales; family Paenibacillaceae; genus Paenibacillus; species Paenibacillus germinis. Next base: position 198 of record NZ_WHOC01000073.1, on the reverse strand, counting down.
AGCGGAGTTGTTCCCCCGCAGAATTGTGATCCCACAAAACCTAGGGTCATGTAGATCCTAAAAAGAATCTCCATTAAGAAGACGATAAGAAGACGACAAAAAAGGGCAATTCCTAATTGGAATCTGCCTTTTTTGTTTATCTTTAAAAAAAGATTTAAATTGGAAAAATAAAACATTGCTATGTGTTTGTAATCCATG
>NZ_WHOC01000072.1:0-1523 GCF_013141785.1 Paenibacillus germinis | reverse complement strand
TCCGTACCGGTTTGGATTGCGCCGCCAAACACATAGACGAACAGCAGCATCATCGCAATCGGAGTGATGCAGACCGTTACGATGGTGTCCATACTGCGGAAAATATGGCGCATGGAACGTCCAAGCATAACGCCCATATCGCTGAAAAAGTGTTTCTTTGCCGCCTCCATTTACTTTCCCTCCTTTTTGCCGATGATTGCGAGGAATATCTCCTCTAATGTCGGCTGTTTTTCAACATACTCCACCTTTGCGGATGGGAACAGCTTTTTTAGATCAGAGAGCGTGCCGCTGGCGATAATCCTACCCTCGTGCAGAATGGCAATTCGGTCGGCAAGCTGCTCAGCTTCCTCCAAATACTGCGTAGTTAGGAGTACCGTCGTGCCGCTGCCCGCCAGCTCCTTAACAATCTTCCAAACCTCGATGCGCGCCTCAGGGTCAAGCCCAGTGGTCGGCTCGTCGAGGAAAATGATCTCCGGTTTTCCCACAAGGCTCAAGGCGATGTCGAGCCTGCGGCGCATACCACCCGAATAAGTAGACGCCCTGCGGTCGGCGGCGTCTGTCAAGCCGAAGCGTGTAAGCAAATCGTCCGCAACCTGACGCGGATTTTTGAGGTATCGCAGTTTGGCAATCATGATCAGATTTTCCCGTCCGGTCAAAATTTCGTCCACGGCGGCAAATTGCCCGGTCAGACTGATCGCCTGCCGCACATTCTCGGGTTTTGACGCAACATCGAATCCGTTTACGGTGGCAGTTCCGCTGTCTTGTTTTAGCAGCGTGGTGAGGATTTTGACAACCGTTGTCTTGCCTGCCCCGTTGGAGCCAAGGAGAGCGAAAATACTGCCCTTTTCCACCTCGAAATCTACGCCCTTCAGCACTTCATGCTGCTTGTAGGATTTTTTCAGTCCTTTTACTTGAATGGGCTTGGTTTGCACGGTTTGCATCGGATTCCCTCCCTTAAATTAAATGACTGTAACTTTTGACAAATTAGCTTCCATGCCTTTGAGCGCGGCAAAGGTCAACTTATCCATCGTCGCGCCATCAAAGCAGATGCTTTTGATAGCTCTGTAATATTTCTTAGACAAGGTAAACCCCGATAGGAAAGACACATTTTTAAGTGTAGCGCCCTTGAACGAAACTTCGGTTAATGCCGCTTTGTCAAACTTAACTCCGACAAACGTCTGTCCGTCAAAACATTGGCCGCTCAGATCGGAGTACTTGAAGTCAACCCCATCAAATAAACAACCTTCAAAAATCGTTTTTCTAAGATCGGTCATCGTTAACGTTACGTCGGTCAGTCTTACTCCTGAGAATTTGGCTCCGTCAAGTCCCGACTTGCTGAAATTGGTTCGTACAAGGATCGTCTTATTGAAGCTTGCTTTTCCTAGGTCAAGCGCGGATAGGCTGCAGTCCGTCAGATTCGCGCCGTCAAAATTGGCTTCGCGTACGTCGCTGGCCTTAAACGTACTGCCGGTCAAATCTGCGCCCGAAAAGTCGGAACCGTGCAACGCGCTGCCTTTAAACTG
>NZ_WHOC01000012.1:0-96053 GCF_013141785.1 Paenibacillus germinis | reverse complement strand
TATTTCCTCTTCTCCCCTACCTTAGGCTAAAAAGTTGTATTTCGTACAACAGTTTCAGCTGAAAACACGCGTTTCCTCCGAGATGCGGCCAAATTGTTGTACTTTTTGCAACAATTTGCCTAATTCGGCCCGAATTGCTCCAAATTGTTGTACAAAGTGCAACACAACAATACTCGTTCAAGGCCAGTAGTGGGCATGGACCGACTCGTGGAGTTAACAATGAATTACTGGCGGGAAAAGTAGCAGTCGAGCATATAGTAGGAAGAGCTGGAATAGCAAGAACAGCCGGAACGGCTGGAACGACTGAAATACCTGGTGCCGTTGGAGCTTTACGCCTCCAGCGGGTTCACCGCTTCATGGAGCAGCTGCTCCAGCTCAGCGGTGTAGGCTGCGGTTTGCGCTTCGTCCCAGCCGAAGCGCTCAGCCATGAAGGCGATCGCAGGCGCCTTCCACTGCTTTGCCCACGCGATGTCGAAGAAGAGGGCACCCGTGCGGCGGATGAAGAAATCCGCCGGCTTCACGACCATCTCGCGCTCGATCGCGTACACGAGCGCAGCGAGCACAGCGGCGGGCATGCCCCGCTGCGCCGCCTCAGCCCGGTGCTGCTCCAGCAGCTCGAACACGGCGTCCACGTTGGAGCCGTACCTGCGCGCGAGCAGAGCAGCCTCTGCCTCGGTCAGCCCCAGCCGCAGGCCTTGGCTGGCCTTGCCCCGCAAGAACGGCGCCAGCTTCGCGGAGCCGCCCACATCGCCGCCGGAGATCGGCAGCGTCCGAGTGCGGCTCGGCGGCAGCGCCGCCGAGACCTTGCCCTCCGCCAGCAGCATGGCGGCGATCTTGTCCACGACCGACTCCGCCATTTTGCGGTAGCCGGTCAGCTTGCCCCCGGCCATCGAGATGAGGCCGGAGTCAGACACGAAGATTTCGTCGCGGCGCGAAATCTCAGAAGGATCTTTGCCCTCTTGATGGATCAGAGGGCGCAGCCCGGTCCAGCTCGATTCGACGTCCGCTTCCGTCAACCCGAGGGACGGAAACATCTCGTTCGCGGCGCGCAGCACATAAGCGCGATCCGCTTCTGTAATACGGGGATTCGCGATATCCCCTTTGTAATTCGTGTCCGTCGTCCCGATGTAGGTTTTGCCTTCCCGCGGAATGGCAAACACCATCCGCCCGTCCGGCGTATCAAAATAAATCGCCTGCCGCAGCGGGAACTTGCTCTGATCGAATACCAGATGCACCCCTTTGGTCAGGTGCAGCGTCTTGCCATGCTTGGAGCGGTCCATCTCGCGCAGCGTATCGACCCATGGCCCAGCCGCATTAACAATCTTACTTGCGTACAGCGAGTATGACTTCTTTTCGCCAGCAATCTGATCCACCACACGTACACCAACCAGCTTGCCATTCTCCATCAGCAGCTCTTCAACCTTAGCGTAATTCACCGCCAAAGCACCCAGTTCAACAGCCTTTTTCATAACCTCAATAGTTAAACGCGCATCATCTGTGCGGTATTCCACATAGTAGCCGCCGCCTTTGAGATCCTTCTTCTTCAAAAGAGGCTCATGAGTGAGGGTTTCCTCTGGGCGAAACATTTTGCGGCGCTCCGATCTTTTGACACCTGCCAAGAAATCATAAACCCGCAGACCCAGCGAGGTGGACAGCTTCCCGAACGTGCCCCCTTTATAGAAAGGCAGCAGCATCCACTCCGGTGTCGTCACATGCGGCCCATTTTCATACACAATCGCACGCTCTTTACCGACCTCAGCAACAACCTTCACATCCAACTGTTTGAGATAGCGCAGCCCGCCGTGAACCAGCTTAGTCGAGCGGCTCGACGTCCCCGCAGCGAAGTCCTGCATATCAATCAACGCGGTGCGAAGCCCTCTGCTTTGTGCATCGAGCGCAATGCCTGCTCCTGTAATCCCCCCACCAATTACGATCAGATCAAGCTTTCGCTCTGACATGGTCTGCAGCATTTCTGTTCTTTTTAGCGCATTAAACCCCTGTTGTTGCCCTATATTATTGGTTTGCTTAAGTTCCTTCGTCATCTCAATCTCTCCCTCGCGGATATAAAATAAAAAAACCACAACATACCTAACACGTTTACACGTATAGGCCGCTGTGGCTTCTCCTAGTCTCCAACCGAATATTAACTTGTTATAAGTATATCATTGCACACGCTTATTTGAAAGCCATTGCTGCATTTACTGCTTTTTTCCAACCGTCATACAAACTCTCCTGAAGCTCAGCTTCCATTTCCCGTTCAAAAGCCTCATCCACCTGCCACTGCGCCGCAATCTCCGCTTGATCCTTCCAAAAACCTACAGCCAGACCCGCCAGAAAAGCCGCGCCAAGCGCCGTCGTCTCACTAATCACCGGACGCTCAACCGTCACACCCAGCATGTCGCTTTGAAACTGCATAAGGAAGTCGTTCTTCACAGCACCACCATCAACCCGCAGCTTCGTGAGCTGAATGCCGGAATCATCCTCCATTGCTTGCAGCACATCCTTGGTCTGATAAGCGAGTGATTCAAGCGTTGCCCGAATAAAATGCTCCTTCGACGTCCCCCTAGTGAGCCCGAATACCGCGCCCCGAACGTCGCTGTCCCAATATGGCGTACCTAGTCCGACAAACGCCGGTACCACATACACACCATCCGTTGAAGCAACGCGCTTCGCGTACTCTTCACTATCCTTCGCCGATTTAATCATCCGCAGCCCGTCCCGCAGCCACTGAATCGCCGATCCCGCCACAAAAATACTGCCTTCCAGCGCGTACTCCACTTTCCCGTTCAATCCCCAAGCAATGGTGGTCAAAAGTCCGCTGCGCGATGGAATCGCGTGATTACCCGTATTCATCAACATAAAACATCCGGTGCCATACGTATTTTTGGCCATCCCTTTTTCAAAACAAGCTTGCCCGAACAAAGCCGCCTGCTGATCCCCTGCCGCACCCGCAATTGGAATCGCCGAACCAAAAAAGAAGCTTTCCTGCGTATAACCATACACCTCAGAAGAGGAGCGAACATCCGGCAGCATGGAAGCTGGTATGTCCAAATGACCCAGCAGCTCTTCATCCCACTTCAGCTCGTGAATGTTATAGATGAGCGTGCGCGAAGCGTTCGAATAGTCCGTCACATGCGCTTTCCCGCCTGTCAGCTTCCAGATCAGCCACGTATCCATCGTCCCAAAAAGCAAATCCCCACGTTCCGCCTTCTCTCTGGCACCGTCAACGTGATCGAGAATCCACTTGATTTTGGTCCCCGAAAAATACGCATCAATCAGCAGCCCCGTACGCTTCCGAAACAGGTCGCTGAGCCCCTGCGCTTTCAGCGCTTCACAAATATCAGCCGTCTGCCTAGACTGCCACACAATCGCATGATACACAGGCATCCCTGTGTACCGATCCCAGACAACCGCTGTTTCCCGTTGGTTGGTGATCCCAATTCCCGCGATCTCAGCAGGCTGCACCCCAGACTCCGATAGAACCGCAGCAATGACGCCCTGAATGGATAACCAAATTTCGTTCGCATCATGCTCCACCCAACCTGGCTTAGGAAAATACTGCTTAAATTCCTTCTGGGCTGTATGCACAATACTCCCTTTTTGATTAAATAAAATAGCCCTAGAGCTTGTTGTTCCCTGATCAAGGGAAAGGATATAAGAAGGTTTTGTCCCCGTAATTGCCATTACCTTGCCTCCAAATGTTCAGGATCATTGATGATAATGCTGCCACAGCTCCGTATTCGATGTAGTGACTGCCGTTGCTCCAGCTCCTAGCGCAAGCTCCACATCCTCCACTGTGCGAATGAGTCCTCCTGCAAAAATAGGAATGCCCGAACGCTCCTTCACTTCCGTGATAATGTGCGGAATAATACCGGGAAGCACCTCAATGAAATCTGGTTTCGTCCTTTCCAAAAGCGTGTAGCTTTTATCCAAGGCACTGCTGTCTAGGAGAAAAAGCCGCTGAATGGCGATCAAGCCATTCTGTTTCGTCTTCATAATCACATTCCCCCGCGTCGAAATGATACCGGCAGGACGAATGCTCTGACACAGAAATTCCGCCGCATAGTCGTCGTTTTTGAGCCCTTCTATTAAATCAGCGTGCAGCAGCAGCTTCTTTCCGTTTGCTTTGCCCAGATCCACGATGCTTTTCAACTGCCCAATATGACAATCCAACAGAACAATATACGTATAATTAGACTTAAATAGCTTCTCTAGGTCTCTCATTTTGCGAATGGCCGGTAAAATACACTGCTCTTCTAAAGACATAACCATCACCCCCGTTTCTTTAAAATGAACAACTGTACCTATCCCAGAATGAGCGGAAATGACAGCAAAAAAACTCACCAAGTATTGCCAATGATATTCAATGGGCAATCCAAGTGAGTCTCCTGTGCTCCGTCACATGTTATTAACTTACCTTCATTGTACTGAGGCAAGCACATCATGTCAATGACTATGATCATCCAGCTAACTTAGGTCGACAACGCCTTACGCACAGCTAAAATATACTTCGACTGATCCAGCGGATTGACTCCACGCCGCTTACGCTCCGCATGAACGTCCGGCGGACTTGGCTGATAGCCTGCGAAAGAGGAAGTTATCACTCCTCGTCCGCCTGACATTGCACTCAGCTTCACTGGATATTCCAGTGACGTAGCCACGGGCAGACGACCCTCGACTACGAATCTGCCTCCGGTAATTTGCGGCGGATCAAAAGCCGCTCTCATCTGCACAAGGTCGCTGAGCACCTTGCCTCCGAACTCTTCAGGCACGGTAATGCGAACTTGCAGCATCGGTTCGAGCAGCGTCGTGCCCGTCTGCGCAAGACCTTGCATGATGCCCATCGGCGTAGCGACAGCGAAGTCAAGCGGGTGAGTGTGCCACACATGATGCTCGCCATAGGTGAGCGTCACCTTCAAATCGGTGACTTCCCAACCGAGCAGCCCTTGCTGAAGCGCCTCCGGCACGCGGCGCTCTACCTCGTTCTGGTACTGCACGAGCAGATGCTCGCCGCGTACCAGCGACTCATACACGAGCCCGCTGCCCGGCGCCCCTGGCTCGATATGGAAGCGCAAGATCGCCCAGCACGGCTTGGGCATCGTATAGGCAATGAAGCCTTCGCCCACTTGCGAAGGCGTTTCTTTGTAGATCACGGAAGGTTGGTCGAACCTTACTTGGAGACCAAAGCGCGAGCTCAAGAGACTCGTGAGAATCTCGAGCTGAATCGCGCCCATGACTTTCACATGCAGCTCGCGCTCCTCCTGCAGCCACTGCAGATCGAGCAGCGGATCCTCGTCCGTCAGCTCCTGCAACGCTGCGACGAGCGCCGGATATTGCGCCTCGCTCTCGGCATAGACCTGCACAGTCAAGAGCGGAACCGCCATCTGCGGCGCAGGCGGCACACTATCTGCCCGGCCCAGCACATCGCCGATCCGCACCTGTGTCAAGCCGCAAACGGCCGCAATATCGCCAGCCGTAACAAACCCGATATCTTCGGCTTTTCGGCCGTCGATTTTGCGGATCTGGGTCACCTTCTCCTCCACGCCCTGCGTGACATTGACGACGGTGTCCCGGTTGCGGATCGTCCCCTCGTAGAGGCGGACGTACGCCATTCTCCCCATGGTCTTGTCCCGCTCGACCTTGAACACCACGGCCGAAAGCGGCTGCTCCGCAGAGCCACTCGGCCCAGGCAAATAATCAAGGATCGCTTCCATCAGCTCCTTGATACCGAGCCCCTTGCTGGAGGCGCCCACCAGCAAAGGAAAAGCCTCCCCCTGCCGCGCATACCGCTGCAGGGTTGCTTTCACCTCGCGCGCATCGACGGGCGCGCCTTCGATGTAGCTCGTGAGCATCCGCTCGTCGAGCTCCGATAACTTCTCCACCGCGGATGCCAAGTCGAATCCGCGCACCCCATCCGCGGCGTCCGCATCCGCCGCATCCAACACGTTCACCGCACCGCGGAACGTGTCCTCCTGGCCAAGCGGTGCATAGATCGGCACCGCCATCTCGGTGAGCTGCTTGTGAATATCGCGCAGCACACGCTCGGGATCCGCGCCGACACGGTCCATTTTATTCATATACAGCAAAGTTGGTATCTGGAGGGATTGCAGCGTGTGCCAGATCATTTCCGTCTGTGACTGCACGCCTTCTACCGCTGAAACAATAAGAATAGCCCCGTCCATCACCCGAAGTGAACGCTCCACCTCAGACAAGAAATCGACATGTCCTGGCGTATCTACAAGATTAATCAACGTATCCTTCCATGAAAAAGAGGTCGTCGCGCTGCGAACCGAAATCCCCCGCTCTCTTTCCACATCCATAGAATCGGTCTGTGCCGTCCCGTTATCTACACTACCAAGCGCACGAATTCGCCCGCTATGATAAAGAATATGCTCTGTCGTCGTCGTCTTACCCGCATCCACGTGCGCAAAAATGCCCACATTTCTCCTGGATATTGTTCGATTATCATCCCTCATCAAAGCTCGGTTCTCCTTCTATCCCTATCTTGCTTTCATTATACTAAAAGCGCGTACAATTGGATAAGTTTTCATATCACCAGCAGATTTTTTATAAATTTAGCTAGGCTGAATTGCCTGATGACCATTATGATGGAAATACTGAACCTAAGGAGGTTTTCTCGCCATGGAAACTACGGAATTTGAGGAATCAAACCAGTCTATCCAGCCTGAGGTAACTACAATATTATTGAATAAAATGCATCCTGCGATAATTGCCTTTTCCCAAGCAGACAGCAAGCTGGCTAGTCTCATTGTACTGATCGGTGATCTTATACTCACACCCAGCTACAAGCCCTTTGAGTCGCTCGTAATGTCGATTATTTCCCAACAACTCTCTGCAAAAGCCGCTGCAACGATTAAAGCCAGAGTGAAGCTCGTTATACCGAACGTCACGCCTGAGCTTGTGCTCGCTGCGGAAGAGGAGGCCATCAGGCAATGCGGGGTCTCCTATCCCAAAATCCGCTACATCCGGGACCTCAGCACAAAGGTGATAACCGGCGAGGTGGCACTCGACAATCTACAAGATTTAGATAACACAGAGCTGCTCAAACAGCTCACAAGTGTCAAAGGCATCGGCGCCTGGACGGCGGAAATGTTCCTCATTTTCACATTAGGCAGACCCGATGTCATGTCCATTGGCGATGCCGGCCTCCAACGTGCGGCCAAATGGCTGCATACCCTTGCCGATCGCAAGGATGGTAACTACTTAGGCGAAGTTGCGCCGAACTGGGCGCCTTATCGCAGCTTTGCCTCGTTATATTTATGGCGTGCAATTGATATGGGGTTTGTGGATTCGGGCCTACAGGTGGAATCTTGCGCGAAACCCAACTTGTTACAAGGATAGTGACTTAAGCCGTCCTTTTGAAGGAACTAGTTTGTCAAAGTTGGTTTTAAGCAAGTTACGCAGGAATTCACATTCTCGGCCGAATGATGTTGTAGAAAATACAACAATTAATGCCTAAATCCCGCCTTTCCACCTTCGATGTTGCATACTGTACAACAATTTAGCCCCATACAGGCTATTTCGCAACAAATGGGCTTGAAATGTTGTACAAACTACAACTTCTACTTGCAGAATAGCCTTTTGCCGTGTGATTTGTTGTAAAAATTACAACATTGGTAGCCACAATAGTCCATCTATTTTTACGAAGCTGCTGAAATAACTCTAGAATCGAACTGAGATCCAATCGACAGCCCACTTGTCCCAAACCAGAAAAACAAACATATACTCCGCAATTAAACTATACTTACCAAATATCATCCAGCAAAATACATAGCTAACCAAGCTGAATAGAGGCTAAGCCTCGCTTATCCCCCATCCCAAAACATACAATCAAAAAAAGCGCAAGAAGCCACCACGGCCCCTCGCGCTTATTCTCATTTCACCGCTACTCGTAATCCTCTTAAATATGTTTGAAGCAAACGCCGCAGGCTCTCGTCTCTTTCCAGCTCCATTCGGAAGCCGTTTCTATGTTCGAGTGAGGCAAAGCCATGCACCATGCTCCGAAATCCGCGTACCACATGCAGTGCATCTTCTTCACTGAGTCCATATGGCTCTAAAATGCGCAGCAAGAAAAGCACAACTTGGCTTCCTGCCTCTTTCAACTCAGGATCCTCGTAGTCAGGCAATGAGGAGATTGCCTCGTATAATCCCGGCTGCTTCCTAGCGAACATGACGTAGGCGAAACCTGCCGCCAGCAGCGCGTCATCTTCGGCTTTGCCAATAACAGCCTCGACCATCGCTTCTTTAATGAGTACGAGGCCGCGTCGTGAAAGCTGCTTTCTGAGATCAGGCAAGCCTTTGATATGATTGTAAAGTGACGGTGTTTTTACGTTCAATTTAGCAGCTAATGCGGCTAGTGTCAGCTGCTCAACACCTTGTAAATCGGCCATTTCAATTGCTGCTTGGAGTACAGTCTCTGCGTCTAACCCCTGTCTATATGCCACGAAAGTGCCTCTTCTCTGTCTCTAAATTGTTGCTGCATCTGTATGAAACTTTTTAGCTGCTTCTTCCAAAATACGATCCATGGTTGGGATCGGCTGCTCAATCATCCTTCCGTGTCCGACGGCCAGAAGGCTTGGCTCTAGCTGTCTCAACTTGCGTGCGCTTTCCAACGACACGTCTTTATTCCACGTCGCCATCGCTGGGAACGGAAACCAGAATTTCATAACGCCCGAGACCGCTGCACCGCCACGAACTTGAAAAGCGTCCCCAGCAATCAATGCCCGACTGCGCACATCTAGGAAAGCCATCATCCCTGGCGTATGCCCAGGAGCTGATACAGCTTGCAGCGATCCTACACGGTCGCCATCCTCAAGCAGTACATCCGGCTTCGTCAGTACAGACTTAGGAACATCTCCCTTAATCGGCGAATTCGGTTCGCCAGCTTCTAATTCTTTGCTGCCCGCCAGCAGCTTGGCATCTCTTCTTGAGATATAGACCTTAACATTTGGCAGCGCCTTTTTCAAACCGTCAAGTGCTCCAATATGGTCTCCATGTGCATGGGTAAGGACGATGCGAGTGAGCGGTTTTCCAATCTGTTCTACGGCTTGAAGAATACCTTTGACACTGAAAGGCAACGCCGCATCAATAAGCGTTAATTCATTCTCTTCCTCCACCAAGTAACAATTCACCGGAAACAATCTCGGCATAAAAGCCAGTTGATACAAAGAACCAATACGTGTAATTTTCATAATAACGCCTCCCGTTTACTATTTATATTAGTATAATAACTAATGTCATTAGTTTTGTAAAGAGGGGAATTGCCTTAAATCCATTTTTTTCTCCATTATGGTAAAATAGATCTCATATTCGAACTAAAGCCTATTTCGATAAAGTGAGGAACCCCACATGAATACAGAAACGTTAGAGCTTTTTCGTACGCTGACTGAAATGCAAGCAGCGCCCGGTTTTGAGCGAGAAATCCGCAAGTTTGTTCGCGGTGAATTGGAGAAATATACAGACGAGTTCGTTCAGGATGGACTCGGCAGCTTGTTCGGTATTCTTCGCGGCGACGAAACAGGCCCTAAGATCATGGTGGCCGGCCATTTCGACGAGGTCGGCTTCCTTGTGAGCGGCATCACGGAGCATGGCACCATCAAGTTCCAGCCGCTCGGCGGCTGGTTCAGTCAAGTACTGCCCGCGCAGCGCGTGCAGATAATGACGGATCAAGGGCCGATCATCGGCGTAATCGGCTCGGTGCCCGTGCACTTGCTGGACGAAGCGGCCCGCAGCAAGCCTGCAGACATCAAGACGATGTATGTTGACATCGGCGCTGAAGATAAAGCCGATGCGCAGCGCATCGGCGTTCGTCTCGGGCAGCAGATTGTTCCCATCTGCCCATTCACACCCCTGGCCAATCCGAAACGGATTATGGCCAAGGCTTGGGACAATCGCTACGGCGTCGGCCTGGCGATTGAGCTGATGAAGGAGCTTCACGGCGGGCCGAAGCTCCCGAATGTCCTGTACGCCGGTGCGACCGTACAGGAAGAGGTCGGCCTGCGCGGCGCACGGACGGCTGCGAATCTCATCCAGCCGGACTTGTTCTACGCGCTGGATGCCAGCGCCGCCGGGGATATGACCGGCGACCGCAATGCCTTTGGGCAGCTAGGGCGCGGGGCGCTGCTGCGTATCTTTGATCCCACAATGATCACACAACGTGGGATGGTCGAGTTCATTCTTGATACGGCGGAGACGCATAAGATTCCGTATCAGTACTTCATCTCGGCGGGCGGGACAGACGCCGGACAGGTGCACGTACAAGGCAGCGGCATTCCCTCTGCCGTCATCGGTGTTTGCGCGCGCTACATTCATACATCCGCGTCCATTCTTCACGTGGATGATTATGCCGCCGCGAAGGAACTTCTGATCAAGCTCGTGCAAGCGAGCAATCGCACAACTTTGAATACGATCCACGCTCAAGCGTAATCGCATTCTTTTTAGCTTTCCAATAAGATTTAGTACGAAAAGTGGTTGAGCAGAATGTATTTCCTGCTCAACCACTTTTGTTTTAGTTTCTCACTACTTTCCATTGCACATCGTAGATGAAGTACGATTGAAAAGGAGATTTTCAAGCAAATATAGAACTTATGTTCCAATATATGGTATAATTAGCAGAATCATTGGATTATAGAAAGAAGGACGACTATGACGTATACCATTCGTGAGGCTACATCCCAAGATACCAAACAAATTAGCAGCTTTGTTTCTGAGCGTACCGGCAAGGCCATTTCACCTTTACACATTGAAAATAGGCTGCATTTTATGCGTGAGAACCCGGATGAATCACTTTATGTGTATGAGGAGAAGAATCAAATTCTCGGTACATTAGGCTTCCGTATTCGCCATGGCTCCGATATGATTTTGAAATTCAGTGAAATCTCCGTCATTTCTGTAGATGAAACGAAGAGCCGTCAAGCAGCCGCAGATAAATTAAAAAGCTATGCCGAGCAGCTAACCAGTAAGCATGCCTGCTCTGGTATGTGGTGGATCACTGGATCAGAGAAGAACGATGAGTCACGGGCCACCAATGAGCCATTAGGCTTTCATGAGACGGGTTACCGATTCGTTAAACGATTTCTCTAGAAAATCGGGAATATGTTTACACTAAGGAGTGAAAGACATGTCATCTGGATTTAACATGGGGCCTTTTCCTGGTGGAAATGGCGGAGATCTTTTTCTAATTATCTTTACGTCTGTACTCGTTCTCATCATTGGCACTTTTATCATTTTGATTATTAAATCACTTATGGCATGGTCATCCAATAATGCCTCCCCCATCCAAAGCCTGAACTGTAAGGTCGTAGCCAAAAGAATGCATGTCAGCGGTGGTTCTGGAGATTCAAGTGCAAGCACAAGTTATTATGCCACCTTTGAATTTGAAGATCGAAGTAGGCTCGAGTTAGAGGTGGGGCGGGAGCAGTTTGGTTATATCGTAGAGGGTGACCAGGGAACACTAACGTACCAAGGCACAAGGTTCAAGGAATTCTCTCGTCCTCTTTTATAAAATTAATAAGGAGTGCTTTGTATGATACATCAGCTTGTAAGCATCAAAGGCTTAGAATTGGTCGCCAAGGTTAGGGCTTTCTGCATGGAACTGCCTGAAGTAGAAGAAAAGGTGGATGGCTTCGGACATATCACCTTCCGTGTGAAAGATAAACCCTTCGTGATGATGGGCGAGAAGGATGGTCAACCATCTACAGCTATCAAAACGAACCTGACAACACAAGAGTTCCTCCTCCAACAAGAGGGTACACCCTACCACAAAACGCCCTACATTGGACAGCATGGCTGGGTTTCGATTCCAGATACCGACAAGGTCCCTTGGAAGGAAATCGAAGACTTGATAATGGAAGGATATGCCCGGACGGCTCCGAAAAAGCTTCTCAGCCAGCTGCAAGCAACTCGGAAGTAGCTGCATGTTTCGACGGTTTCTTGCCATTAAACCGATTTTCGGGGCAAGTTACACAGAGGTAGTTAGTTAAAATCACACTACATGCATTTTGTGCATCTAAATTTACGATTTGAACGTTTGTTGGAGGAATTTACTGCAAAATGTGCAGGTAATTTCTCCCGAATGAGCCCAAAAGGTCTGTTTCAAGGAAATTTGATGTAGGTAATACAGCAAATTGAACCGAAAAGCCTAACTGAAGCGAAATTAACTGCATATTATGCATCAAATGGCGTTCGAGCAGTCCAAAGAATGTCGTGTGCTGGAGGAAGGTAGTTGATACGTCACCCTCAAAAGGAAGGTTGATTGTGTTGAATAAGTGAGTTCGAGTTCCGCCCTGGATTACCGATTCACTTAGCGCTCACAAACAAGAAATCAGGATTTCGCCTAAAAACAAAGTATACGGAAGGAATTCAACGAATAACCTAAATTTGTCGGCAAAAATAGGATTTTATCGAATAATCTGAATATTTACAATATTTTAATAATGGGCTATTATAAGAGCAGGCCCACTTGAAGGACAAGCCGCACAGACGGTACGGCACCCTGATAGGAGCCAGGATATTCTCAACTTAGGAAGGGGATAGTCCAATGGACCACGTTAGCGAAACATGCCCACTTTTACTTCAAACGACGGAAGAAAAGGTGCGGGAACGGTTTTTCGTTCATCGGGCATGTGGGAATCCAACACGGTAAATGTGAATAGCGTTTATTCGAGGAAAGGATCCGTTCGTAAGTAATGTCGTAATTTGCAACGTTAGTTGATTGATTGGAGTTGTGTAGGTACAATTGAATACCATTATTGATCCTTAGGGACCTCCGGTTATCATAGATAAGCGGGGGTCTCTATTTGCGTTAACTACTTACTTTGGCAGCGGGAGTCGAACCGTAAATGTGGTCTTCTCTTCCGGCGCACTGACTACGAAAATAGTTCCCTGATGCATTTCGGTAATTTTCTTCACGATAGAAAGGCCAAGTCCATTACCGCCAGACGTTCGATTTCTGGATTTATCCGCTTTATAAAAACGTTCAAAAATATGCGCTTGATCCTCCTCCGAAATGCCTGCCCCATTATTCGAAATTCGGATAATTACTTCTTCCCCGCTGCTAGTGAGATGAACGCCAATCGTTCCGCCATTAGGCGTGAATTTGATAGCGTTATGAATCAGATTGGTCCATACCTGGCTCAGCAGGTCCTCGTCAGCAATTAGCGTAATCTCCTCTAGGTCAACATCCATTTCTATGTCTTTATCCACCCACTGCGGTTCGCAGGCTAGAATGTGATTGCGTATTTGCTTATCCAGCCGGTAACTTTTCGGCTCAAACGGGTGGTGCTGCGATTCTAAGGATGATAACTTCAATAAGTTATCGCTAAGCTTGGATAGCCGTGTACTCTCAGCCTCAATGATTTCTAGATAATGCTTACGTTCCGCAGGTGTAATCTGTTCATTTTGTAGAGCGCGTGAGAAGCCGCTAATCGAGGTCAGAGGCGACTGTATTTCGTGGGATACGTTGGAGATGAATTCCTGCCTCATTTTCTCTAACTGCCCTAATTCAACGGCCATGTTGTTGATCGAATCCACTAGCTCCACGAAAGGACCACCATGTGGATTATTATCGACGGACACGTTGAAATCCCCTCTAGACATACTTTGAATCGCCTGAACCATCGTTTTAAAGAAGAGCATCTGCTTACTGCGGAAAAACCTGCCTAGGAAGGCCATGGTTATTCCCCAAAGAAACATGCCGCCGAGCGAATTAATCAATTGGACAACGACCGCTGAAGGGCGCTTGTTGATAGACACAAATAGCCATTCTGTCCCGTAAAAGGCAGCCAACCAATAAAGAATAATAAGCACAAAAATGCTTACAGCAGACAAAAAACCGCGTACCCGCTGAGCTTTTGTCATTTTGCTCTTCACTAACCTCTTTCGTTTCTTCATTCTCATGTTCGCAGCACCTCCATCCGATAGCCTAATCCACGGATTGTTGCGATCCGAAAAGCATGCCGCTCCTCGGGAAAGCGCTCGCGAAGTCGATTAATGTGCACATCTACGGTGCGTTCGTTACCTTCGTAATCGAAGCCCCAAATCTGCTCGATCAACTGGTCACGCGAGAAGGTTTTGCCTGGGTAGCTCGCCAACTTATAGAGCAGCTCGAATTCTTTGAGCGGTAAGGTGACGCTCTCGGAGCCTACGGTTACTTCGTAGGTTTTGCGGTTCATGCTCAGGTCGCCGACCTGAACCGTTTGGGAAGAAGCAATTTTGTAACGCTTCAGCAGCGCCTTCACTCGCATCGCCAGCTCCACAGGCTCGAATGGCTTGACGAGGTAATCGTCGGTGCCCAGCTCGAAGCCTTTGACCTTCTGCGAGGTTTCGCCTTTGGCGGTGAGCATGAGCAGAGGGATATCGTAATGCTCCCTCAGCTCTTTGCACAGCTCCCACCCGTCCATATTCGGCATCATGATATCCATGATAACCATATCGACTTGGACGCTTTCGAGTTGTTTGAGCGCATCTGCGCCGTCTGAGGCTTCGATGACATCGAAGCCTTCTTTCAGCATGAAGACGCGGACTAGCTCACGTATATAAGGATCATCATCTACGATCATAATGGGTGCCATATTGTAGCCTCGCTTTTTAAGTCTTGTTTCCTTTTTTTTAGCCTTGTTTCATTCTTATTCCTTCTAGCATACAACAGCAAACGGGTTTAGACGAATTCAGATTGCTGCAGTACCGAGTCTTTATTCGGTCGTACATCGTTATCCATGGGCATTGTCACTTGCGGTAGCATCCTTGCCTTACCTAAGAAGAAGGTGATGATAACTCCGGCAAAAACAATGAGACTCCCTGCCAAAAATATACCGCTCAAACCATGAACAAATACTTGCTGCAGCTCTGTCAAAATGTCGGCAGGCAGCTTCAATCGCGCATTCGCATCCAGCAGCAGCTGTGGATTGGCGAATTGTTTAAGCTGCTCCGCAGGGATTTGGCGGAACTTTTCGCCCATACCGGAAAGGCCATCTGCCATTCGATTCGTCATCATGACCCCCATGATGCTCACCCCCACCGTTGCCCCAATGGAACGGAAAAACTGAATGAGCGATGTTACGATACCGCGACTAGTCGCCCCGACTTCACCTTGCACCGCAATGTTTAGTGTTGGCATAATAAGGCCCATACCTAGCCCAGCCACAATCATATAGAGGATGATGAGGAGCTTGGAAGTACCTGCATCCATGGTTGACATGAAGGTGAATCCGATACCTATGAGAATCATCCCTGTACCTATTAAGGTGCGATAGGAAACTTTGCTCGACATCCTTCCGCCAATAATGGCTGATGCCACAACGGATAACATAAGAGGCGTCAAGATATAACCAGCAATCGAAGGGCTTACGCCAATGACGCCTTGCACGAATAAAGGAATGTAAGTAATGGCACCGAACATACCTACACTCATCAAAACGGCAATCATGCTGGTGACGGAAATGACTTTATTTTTGAACAAATGCAGGGGGATCATTGGTTCCTTAGCTTTGGTTTCAACCCAGAGGAATAGCCCCAGAAGAATGGCACACGCTGAGAAAAGGCCGATAATTTGTGGAGAGCCCCACGCATAATGTAGGCTTCCCGCTGCCTCCGGATCGCCCCCTAGCACCAGACCGAGCAACCCCGAAACAATAGCTCCGCTTAATGTGAGTGCACCTAACCAGTCTATGGAACGTTTTTCGTTGGTACGGCTTTCTTTAAGTGCTGAACCGATAATCACCATTGCTGCGATACCAAACGGAAGATTCACATAGAAAATCCAGCTCCAGTTCAAATGTTCCACGATAAAACCGCCGATAGCTGGCCCAATTATGCTAGACAAAGCCATTACACCGCCGAATAAACCTTGCATTTTTCCACGTTTCTCTACGGGCATAATATCGCCAATAATCGTCATCGCAATCGGCATTAATGCACCGGCGCCAATACCTTGCAGTCCGCGGTAGATGATTAGCTCCGTCATGTTCGTCGCCAGCCCGCATAGCGCAGAGCCTATTACGAAAATACCAATCCCTACGAGGTAAATACGTTTCCTACCATACAGGTCCGCCAATTTCCCAAAGATGGGCATACTAGTCGTCGAGGTTAACATGTAGATAGAGAACACCCAGCTATACATCGCAATCCCGCCCAAATCTCGAATAACCGTTGGCATTGCCGTCGAGATGATCGTCTGATCTAGGGCTCCAAGCAGCATTCCGAGCATTAGTCCTACTATAATCCACGCTACTTTCTTTGGTTCACTACTCATTGCTAATCGCTCCTTTGCCATTTCCTTCGAATGAAATTAGCATAAGGGACATTTATAAACTGAATTTAAACCAAAGAGGGCAATTTCATATGTAAAGGCTTTTATTGGAAAAAAATTTATGATACATTTTTGGAAAAGGAACTGTTTGGGGGTACATACTATATGGACAATCATACATACGAAGATTTCAAAACGCTTCCCACCATCGAAGCAGAAAATGCGTTTCAGAATGAAGTCCTCTCTCAGGGATACTCTGGGTTTCGCCGACTGCTAGATGGCATGACGGAGGCCATCAAAACAGCGAGGGATGCCGACATCGAGGGCATTGAGATGACCATCGCCAAAGCAAGCCGTCTGTTCCCTGAGCCTGTTATCTTCAGCCCCTCGTGGGAATGCATTTGGCCTGAACTTCATGCTACCTTAGCAGCGAAAAAGCATGTCTTATCTACCATATCTCCAACAGACCGCAAAGGCGAGTGGCAGGTTATTATGGATAACCCTCAAGTCGTACAAGAGGTTGTTTGCTACCCTGGTCTGGAATTCCATGACGCCGCCTATCTGTACGCCTACTTCCGGCCTCAGCTGGAAAAGTCCGAGTATATCCGGCTGCAGAAGATCCAAACGGTCATTCAGGAGGTTGGCAGTTGATCTAACATAAGGAGGGATACCATGATTATCATGATCAATGGAGCTTTCGGAGCAGGAAAGACGACAGCCGCCAATGGGCTGCTCCCTCAAGTTCCAGGCAGCATGATTTTTGACCCGGAAGAGATCGGTTATATGCTTAGAAAGCTAGTTACTGTAGAGGATCGACTCGTCCATGAGCGAACGGATGATTTTCAAGATATGGAGCTGTGGAAGATTCTCACGGTCAAAGCTGCCGCTGAGTTGAAATCGACGTACAACAAGCATCTCATTGTGCCGATGACCATATATAAACGCCAAAATTTCGACTATATCTATGATGGATTCAAAGGTGTGGACAAGAGTGTCTTTCATTTCTGCCTTAGCGCTTCCGCGGAGACACTGCATAGACGTATAACCAAGCGTGGCGATGAACCGGGGGGATGGACATTCCAACAAGTGGACAAGTGTGTAGCCGCGTTAATGGACCCTGTTTTTGAGGATCATATTATGACGGATGAATTGGAAACGGAAGATATCCTTCGCATTATTTTAAAGAAAATATCCTAACCGAACTTCAAAATGGGGGTTATCTCAGTGGTCACTTACCTTTCCGAGGTTTTAACAGGAACCATTCCACAACCATGAGATTGATAAGCAAACCGATCCAGATGTTTATTTCTAAAATGTCAGCGACCATTTGCTCACGGCCGCCCGCGGGAAGATGGAACCCCATTTTAGCGATATACAGCAAAATACAGATCGGGACAATCAGCCTTGCCGATGTGGCGACGAGTGTAATAGCGTAGCTGCGAATCATCCATACACGATGCTCATCAAATTGTTTTTTGACAGCGTAACGGAAGCCTTTCCAGGTTGTAAATAGCCAAAGTAGACTCAGCGCTAGAAATGCCATGGCCTTCGTAAAGCTTTCGATATACAAGGTCATGACGAGTCCCAAGAGACCGCCTATCATAACGCTTACGACATACACGCGCCCCAAAGCTCGATGCCATGCCGGATAGTTGGTGCGGAAGCGCTTATGAAATTGAAATAATCCACTAACGAGCGCAACGAACGCGAATCCAATATGTAGAACAAGTACGGTATAGTGTAGGGAAAATGCCGTATTTAGCTTGACTCGGCTGTCGGCCGGATTCAAGGTGACGTAGGGGAATAATGCGGCAATCGCCACGCCTATGATGATGATCACAAAGAAAATCCCTAACTTTTTACTCATATACAGCCCCCGTTTATGTTCATCACTCCTTCTGTTATCTTACTTCTCTAGTCTAAAACCCTGCTAAATTAATCCTTAAATAAATCTAAACTCGTTAGCAATTATTTCAGCTTAGACTTCATCCACTCACACCAGGCCAGATCTGCGTCTACTTTCAGCGTTGCTTTCTGGACCAGCACATATATCCCGAATAATGGATCATGGATCTCCAGTTCCTCGACTGGTTTAACACTATCTTGTTTAATTCGTTCAGAAGATTGTGCGAACTTCTCTTTCTTCTTCTGGTAGTATACCTCACGCTCATGAAGTACTTTCCGTGCTTGTTCTTTATCAACTAGGCCAATACAGAATACTTTCAGTGCCAACTCATCCCTTACGACGGGCTCATCTGTAGGCTCTGCAATCCATTTCTTGAGTGCCTCCCTGCCATTATCCGTTAAGGAGTACACCTTTTTATCCGGTTTATCCGACTGAGGAACATGCACAAATTCAACGTACCCTTTCTGTTCTAATTGGGCGAGGAGAGGGTAGATTTGACTATGCTTCGCTTGCCAAAATGGCTGAATATTTTGCGTTAGTTCATAGCCCGTTCGGGAATTTCTGGTTAAAAGGCTTAGTAAGCCATATGAAAGGGTATTCATAGCCACTCCTTTGTTATGTCATTATTGACATATACGATCATTTGGTAGTATGATAATTTTCATTCAAATTATAGAGAATACTACAGATAAGATCAATGGATAGAGTGGAGGTATTACTTTGAGCAAGGATGAATTACAGCAAGTGCGTTTCTGGCCGATCATGATTGCTATTTTCTTCGGGTCGTTCGTTGCGATCCTGAGTATGAGTACAATTAATATTGCGATACCGATTTTAAGTGATCATTTTCATACTGATTTAAGCAAAATTCAATGGACGATTACAGGCTTTATGCTCGCTAGCGGTACGATCGCCCCAATTACAGGCTATTTGGGTGAGCGATTCAGCTATAAGCTTCTGTATGCCACGGCACTCGCGGGCTTTACGGTGTTTTCCTTTTTATGCGCGGTCGCTTGGGACGCTCCTTCTCTCATTGCCTTCCGTATTGCGCAAGGCGCCTTCAGCGGACTCATCATGCCGGCGACCATGACCATTGTGTACCAAGTGATACCGCGGGATAAACAGCCGATTGCGATTTCCCTTTGGTCCTTGTCTGCCATGATGGCTCCTGCTATTGGGCCTACCTTGGCCGGATGGCTTTTGCAAAATTGGAGCTGGCATTGGTTGTTCCTCATGAACGTACCTGTCGGCGTCATTGCCATTGTTCTCGTATTTAAGTTGATTCCTTACTATCGTCTTTCTGTACCGAAAAAGTTTGATCTACTTGGTTTATTAACAGTCATCGTGAGCAGTCTTTCCTTACTCGTCGCTTTCTCTCAAGGTCATGCTTGGGGATGGACCTCAGGTAAAGTTGTTGGCTTGTTCGCGCTAGGTATCCTCGTACTTCTGCTCTTCATTTGGAGAGAGTTGCGCGTAGAGACACCACTGTTGAATATTCGCGTATTATCTAATTCACGTTATACACTAACACTAATTATCTCTAGTATTGTTACGATTAGTTTGTACTCAGGCACTTTTTTGACTCCTATATTTCTGCAAAATATTCAGCATGTGACGCCTCTTGATACTGGCTTAATCCTGCTTCCTGCCTCACTTGTGATGGCATTAAGCATGCCAATTGTGGGTAAACTATATAGTATTATAGGCCCGCGTATTCTCATATTCATCGGTATTTCCTTAATCGCAATAGGGACATTAACGCTTAGCTGGCTAAGTGTCGATGTATCTCGCGGTTATATCGTGTTCTGGATGATCGTTCGGAACCTCGGGATCGCCTTTGCCACTATGCCATCGAGTAATGCTGGGATGGAGCAAATTCCGAGAACGTTGTCCGGTCATGCGACCTCGATCAGCAACTGGGTGCGCAATGTGTTCGGCTCCTTTGCTATTGCCCTATTCACTTCTGTCCTTTCAACTCAAACAGCTACGCATGCCAAAGATTTGGCCAGCAGCGGCTTGAAGGATAAGGTACAGATCGGGATGCAATCATTCACGATGAGTGTAAATGATGTTTACTTACTAGCCACGTTCATCGTGCTAGCCGCGCTGCCGCTCAGCTTGTTCATTGGTAAACAGACTGCGCCTACAGAGAAGACTACTGTTGCTCCGACTCCAGTCGTTGTTCAACCCAAACCAGCTGAATAAGAGGGCCAGTGGCCGACACAGGCTGCCCTAGTACCCTATTGAAAAACCTACTGTATGCAACATGCATCAGCAGGTTTTTTTGCTCTAACTACACTCAGCAATCCCTCAGCTAGGCCTCAGATTCTTTTCAGGATAAGCCCCTATACTTACACCTATACCAACAAATTTGGAAAAGGTGGGTTTCACATGAAAAGAACACGTCAACTGCATTTATGGATTGGCTTGATTTGCTCGGTTTTTATTTTGATCCAATCGATTACGGGGCTGCTCTTATCCGAGAAGTGGCTGACCGGCTCGACAGAAACAGAAATGCGCCCCCCTGGGGCTATGTCTCAAGCTTCCAATTCCATGACTCCTTCTGCCGCAGGCGATCAAGGAACAGCTGGAGCTATGCAGGGAAATAGACCTGCACTTAACGGCCCTGGCCCCGGTCAGGATGGAGCTAACAGTCTGACAGGGTTCATCAAGGGACTCCATGAAGGAAAAATCGGGAATACGAATGTGAAATGGCTTGTCGATATAGCGGCGATTAGTATGATCTTCCTCACGATTACGGGCATTATTTTATCGATCAAAACGCTTCGTGCACAAGATATTTCAAGGAAGAAGCGCCGGGCTTTAGAAGCTTAAAAAAAGCGTTACGGACGTGGGGCTGCCGCCTCAAACGTTCGTAACGCTTTTATTTCATCAAGATTTATCGACGTAGTTATTCATCACTAACATGGCTGCGCCTACAACGATCGATTTGCTCTTCAACTCGGAAGTCAGGATTTTAAACGTGTCACGGAAAGGTTCCCATACCACCTGCCCACACTGTTCTTCGATTAAAGGTACAATCTCACTGTAGTTTTCCACCAAATCACCACACAAAATGACGGCATCGGGATTGTACATGCAGACGATATTGTTAATGGTTATGCCAATATAAAGCGAAGTTCTGGAAATAATATCTTGAGCCCAGTTCTCTTCATTTTGTGCAGCTGCAAACAGCTGCTGAATATCGGCGGTCTCCTTGATTCGGTTTGCTTCATGCAAAATAGCCGACTCGTCGATATACGTTTGCAGACATCCTCTTTTGCCACATTCGCACATGTTGCCATTCGGATCCAGCGTTGTATGTCCTAACTCCCCGGCACTGTTTGAACCCCCACGAAAAATGTCGCCATCAATGATCAAAGAGGATCCGACTCCGGTGCCCAGCTCAATCAATGCCGTCTTTCTCGATCCTTGCGCGGAGCCTAGTAAATACTCGGCAAGGATTTTCACCTTCAAGTCATTATCAATGACCGTAAGAATATGCAGCTTGTCCTGGATGAACTGGGCCAAAGGGATATTTCTCCAACCCAACGTTGACGAATATTGGACTATTCCCCGTTCGTGGTCGATCACACCGGGCACGCCGATGCCGATGCCAATGATTTTAGACTTGTCGAGATTTTTATTAGCAATAATCAAGTTAATCGTTTCAGAGATGACGGCGGCCGTAGCTTCAGGGGTTGTTTGCAGAGCGACATGCTCAACTCGTTCCTCATGAAGAAGTTCGCCGCTGAACTCCATGACGCCGAACTTAATCGCCTTTTTACCGATGTCCACTCCAATTGTATAGACCGCCTGGGGATCGATATCTAACATAATCGCCTTACGTCCAACACCTACCGAGGTTAACGCGGTTTCCCTCACCAATCCTTGTTCACATAACTCACCTACGATACGCCCAACGGATGTAGGACTCAATTTGGTGATTTTGGTGATTTCCGCACGGGAGATGGGCCGACTCTTTTTTATGATTTCCAAAATCATCTGCTTATTGTGCAGTCTGATAACATCTTGGTCATGCTTCTCAATTTTTTTCATTTACTTGGATTCCTCTTCTTTATTCCACCCATGTTAATAAATCTAATGTTAACCATCCTATACACCGCAGTCAACCATTAGCAACATGATCCCTACCTATATTTTTAATATCTTTAATTTTTTCCGTATCGATCTCATTTATCGGATTATTGTCCACTCGTACCCCTCTACCGAAATGAATCTCTTTAACACCCGTCGATTGAAGGAAAGAGGGGATTGCACTTACCGTCAATCCACTTCCGGCTAAAATTTGCAGGTGAGAATGTTCCGTTTGTTTAACAAGCCGACTTATCTCTTCTTGCGCATCAAGCACGTTTGGCTTGCCTCCAGATGTAAGCACCCGATCAATTTGGCTATAAGATAAAAGTTCCTCTAGAGCCTTCTCCAGATTGCTTACTTCGTCAAATGCACGATGAAAAGTCACAGATAATCCTTCTGCCTCATCTAATAATCGTCTCAGCGTCTCGTGATCAATCCTACGGTCTGAGGTAAGCGCCCCAAGTACAATGCCATGAGCGCCAATCTGTTTCACTGTTTGTATATCTTTCACCATCACGCCCAGATCTCTCTGGTCATAGCAAAAAGATTGGCTATGCGGGCGAATCATCACTTGAACAGGGATGCTCGTGCTGTGCACAACCTCATCAATTAAGCCGTAGCTAGGCGTTAACCCACCCTCTAGAATCCCTGTTATGAGTTCGATACGATCCGCGCCGCTCTGCTCGGCTAATAAAGCATCCCTCACTGTAGTTGCAATCACTTCCAACAGCATAATTCTCCTCCTAATATAGGGATCTTTGAGCGTAGCTCAAAGTCTCTCCGCTCACCAAGTGAAGTCGTTATCCTTTAACTGCGCCCTCTGTAAGACCTGATACAATGTATTTTTGGGCAAAAGCGAACATGATCACAACCGGAATCAAGGATAAAATACCCGCTGCGCTCATTTGACCCCAGTTAATATCAAATTTTTGCACAAAACTGCTTAGTCCTACAGGGACGGTTTTGGCGCTTTCGCTATTCGTAAACATAACCCCGAAAAACAAATCATTCCACGCTCCTGTAAATGCGAATACAAGGGTAGCAACAATTCCCGGCCGCATAATGGGCAGAATAATCTTGGTCATCGTTTGAAATTTATTACACCCGTCAATAAGAGCCGCTTCCTCGAGAGAGACGGGAATTCTTTGAAAGAAACTGGACATCGTCAGTAAACAAAAAGGAATGTTCATGGCCGTATAAGTAATAATCAACGAAGGCAGTTTATTTAACAAGTGTATTTGGCTGAATGTAATGAAGAGCGGAACTAGAATGACCATCACAGGAATCATCTGAGTAGCTAAAAAGGATATTAGAAATAACTTTTTGCCTCGAAATGAATATCTGGCCATACTATAGCCACCTAGAATGGATACAAACAACACCAAGATTGAACTACTTATACTTACAATAAAGCTGTTCATAAAATATTGCGGAAAGTTAGAATTCTGGAAAGTGTCTATATAGTTCGCAAACGTTAAATTTTTGGGCCAAAGCGTTAGCTTCCCGCTATAAATTTCCTGTCTATCCTTTAGAGAAGTGACTAACATCCAATAAAAAGGAAACAAAGCACCGATTAGGAACAATGTTAACGCAATGACTCGAGAAACTGTCGGGGTTACATTCCGAACATAGGAGACCATTAGAAATCACCTGCATCATCATATTTAGTCGTTTTCAAGAAAATTAACGTATAAAGAATAAGTATCACTAACATCATAATTCCCAAAGCAGAGGCTTGCCCATAGTCCGTTGTATAAAAGATTTTATTAAATATATAAGATGGCAAGTTATGAGAAGTATTAGCTGGGCCCCCATTGGTCATGATGTAGATCAAATCGGCTGAATTGAATACCCAAATCACTCGAAGCAGCAATGTAATAATAATCGTCGGTTTGATATAAGGAATCGTAACCTTAAACAGCTTGGTCATTCGGCCTGCCCCGTCAATATCCGCAGATTCATAGATATCTTTAGGTACGTTTTGTAGAGCAGCAAGAATCATAATCCCGAAAAAAGGCACTCCATACCATACCATAGCTGCGATGACTGGGAAAATAGAGACATGTGGAATAGCTAAAAAGGGGATGCCTTTTTCCAGAATTCCGAGTTTCACCAATAAATAATTAATAAGTCCATTCTGTTCATTAAACAACCATTTAAAAATCATCCCGATTAAAAAAGCAGACACGGCCCAAGGAAGAAAAACAATAGATTGGTAGATGTTTTTTCCTTTAAACTGTTTATTTAGCGCTAGTGCCAAAATAAATCCAAGAATGAATTGCAAACCTACCGTTAAGATGACCCAAAGTACAGAATTACCTAATATTTGAGGGAGATTCTTATCTGCCAGCAAAGATTTGAAATTTTCAAAACCTGAAAAGTGGATATTACCCGGTTCAAATAAGACATAATGCATAAAAGCAAGCTTAAGTCCTGATAGTAAAGGATAAGCAAAAAAAGCTAGAATAATTAGAACAGCAGGAGTGATTAATAAATAGGGCTCGAATGATTTCCATCGAATTGCTTTTAGCATGCTTTCTCTCCCCGCCTTTTCAATACTTTAGAATAGATAACCGGGGATTCATTCGTGTCCCCGGTTATCTGTCTTCTTTTTATGGATTTTCCTTCATATAAGCTTGTTGTTCTTTGGTCAGAAAATCTGCAAGATGCTTAACAGTATCCTCGAGCGATTGCGCTTTTGTCAAATATTTTTGCGTCTCTTCCACTGCGAACGTTCCCGTGAATTGACCCAGCTTCGTTAAATGGCTCGGAGGGCCTGCAAAGACAATGTTGGAATCCGCCATGGAACCCGCATACCCAGCAATAGGACCTTTGCTGAAGAACGGATCTTTCAGGTTTTCTTTGTAAATAGGAATCGTAGAGTTTTTAATGCTGTACGCTAGGTTGTTCTCAGGAGAGCTTAAGAATTCGATCAACTTCCAAGAAGCCTCTTTATTTTGGGATTTGGAAGACATAGCGTAAGCGGCTGTGTAACCCCAGAAAATATAACGTTTTCCGTCATCAGCTTTCGGCATTGGAACTACATTCCATGTGCCTTCTTTCATATTTTTCTGAGCTGTAATAATAACCTCAGGCGTTTGATTTAAAATAGCAGTTTGACCATTTAAGAATCCTTGAACCATTTCGTTGAAGCCCCAATTGACAGACTCTTTAGGAGCATTTCCATTTAAGTAAACATCATAAAATTTCTTAAAGGCTGCAGCGCCTTCAGGTTTATACAAAATTGATTTGCCATCCTTATCAAACCAACTGTCAGAGTGAACCGCCGCCATTACATATTCCATGGCTCGAATAACGCCGTTAGCTCCTCCCCTAAAGGAAATACCGTATCTGTTTTTCGCAGAGTCTGTAAATTTTTGCGCTAGATTAAAGTAATCATCCCATGTCGCGATGGTCTCGGGCATATTCAGTTCTTTAAACCAATCGCTTCTGATAAACAAGCCCTGCAGCAAGAATCCATCTGGAATCGCATAGACATTCCCTTTGAATTTGTTTCTCGCTTGTTTGGTTGCTTCCGTCAAATTATTTAATTGATCCCATTTGTCATAAAAGGGCTGCAAGTTCTCGATATATCCAGCTGAAGCCATGGCTACTAAAGAAGTATCATCAATACTCAATACGTCAGGAAGAATGCCAGCTGCACCCATGGTCATCCATTTCTTATTCGCATCATCCCAAGGGACAGACGTATATTCAACTTCGATATTCGGGTTTTTCTCTTGAAATTTCTTCAAGAGCCCCTGCATAAGCGCTGTTCTTTCCGGGCTTGGAAGCGGATCGAGATACGAGATTTTTGCTTTCTTCCCTGTGGCTTCTTTGGCTCCTGCCGCTCCAGTGGCTTTTGCCGGTTCATTCTGTCCGCCATTTGTAGAGCAGCCAGCTAAGGCAAAAGTAAGTACAAGACTGGTGCATAAGGCTAGAATCGTAGCTTTTTTCTTCATTTTATAACCCCTCCTGTAATATGATCTATGTTATAAAATCTTGCTGAAGATCGTTTCCTCAACATAATTTAGTAACTAAGCCTGGGTTTCTATATGGTTTCTAAGGTAAACACTGCTTTGTTCGTTCCGATAATTTTCTTATTATCGTTAGTAATGTCAGTTGGCGTGAGTTGATACATACGATCAATCGTTTCTTGGTTACTATAACCAATCTGCTCAAGGATAGATGCCGTAATGATAGGCCACTCGTCCTCAGAACCATCCATCACTTTAAGCGCGAAACCTAGCTTTTCTTTCTTCAATCCAAAGCAGTACACGCCTTTAGCTCCACCCTTAGCAACAATATTGGGATCCATAAGAAGGCTTGAGCAAATTCGATCTGAACCGGCAATCATCTCATAATGCTCGTTCATAAGAGCGGTTATTCGGATCACAGCTGATCGAATTTCAAGATCTTCAATCACCTCTGGACAGGCTAGCTTCAGGAAGGCAGTCGCTAAATGCTTAAGAGGAATAGCGAACACCGGAAAACCACAACCGTCTGTACCTATGTGGATGTGTTCTCTTGGACACTCAGATAAGTAAGCGAGCGTGTCTACGATCTCGATTTGAGCCGGATGATCAGGTTCAAAGTAGCCTTCGGTTGGATATCCCATTGTTTTGCACAAAGCAAGAATACCAAGATGCTTTCCAGAACAATTGTGGTAAATTGAACGTTTAGGCTTCTGCGCTCTAAGCATTGCTTCTGAAGCAGGGACACTTAAGGGGTAAGTGGGGTGACAGACAAGCGCTTCCTCTCCCACTCCAATCTTGGTAAGCATGGATTCCAAAGCTTCAACATGGAAGGTCTCCGCACGATGGGACCCGATCATAATAGCCGTTTCTTTATCAGAAAGGCCAAACTTTCTATCCGCGCCATGCTTAATAACAGGAATAGCTTGAAATGGTTTTCCGGATGACCTTAAATATGTTAATGATTCTACATCCCCTACTGCGTACTTAACAGCACCCGAGATGGAGACTCCGCAAATATGCCCGCTATGCACGCATTCCAACGCACCTCCACGATACTCTTCAACTAATGTTTTATCCATTTTGTCTTCCCCTCTTTTGCTTTTAATTTCATGGTCTAATGTTGTTATGAGGCTAATTATTCCACAGATGTTATTAACTATTGCAATAAAACACTAAAAAACGAATAATATCAGCGATAAACGACTTATCGACCAGTGTTTACCTTTTATTTATTCCAGTGATGTTAATAATTAAATATTAACAACTCACCTATCTGTTGTCAAACATTTTTTGTAATTTTGTTAAGTAAACTAACAGGTAGCGCTTTCGTAGTGAAGTTTCACAGAATAAGAGACAATTTTAAAAACTACTCATGTCAACTAAGTTAACTCTATCGTTAATAAGAGAAGACCTAGTTTGTGAAATTGATTTAAATCAACTAGGATTCTTGCTATATTGGAAGTAGAAATCCGGTGTAACCTTTTGCCACCGTTTCAATTTTACTTCGAAGAGGATGAGAACATGCGGTGGATTCCCTTTATTGTATCCCTACCTATCATTTTTCTGCTAGGGGCTGACTCCCCTTCAGAAACCCGTAATCCAGATATAGAATTGCTGCAATTCCGTTCGCAAATTACTTCAATCATAGAGCCAATTAATGCCTCTCTTCAGGGTGCAGACCAATTTGAGGTCGCTTGGAGATTGCAGGACTCTTCTCCTCAAAAGCTATTTATTGCTAATGACAGCACGGCCTATTACCAGTCCGATGGTCAGTGGAAATCTGTCCTTCCAAGCGGAGAACGACTGCCGGTTAAGCAAAGCGCTAAGCTCCCCGAGGCTGTGAAACCACTGATTTCGCTGAATTTGAAAGCAACTGAGCGCAGCCTGACCCTGATCGAAGATCAAAAAGCACTTTGGACCTACTCACTTCCTGAGACCAATCAGATTCGTCCAAGCACCCTTCAATATGATGCTGCCGAGCACATATACTTTCAGGATAACAACGGCAGTTGGTATTCGCTTGACCGGAACGGGAAAGAGCGCTACAAGCTGCTTCTGCAGGCTCAGGACACCCAGCTTACATGCAAGGCGGCACCTTCAGGAGACGCTTTTTGCACGTCACCAAGCCTCGGCATTCTTGCCGTTCGCGAAAAAATAAACGCCCCTCGCCTCATCATAGATGGCAAGGAGCGCTTTTTCCCACAACGTCCAGAAATTATTAACGATCGCACATTCGTTCCACTTCGTTCTATCTTCGAGGCTATGAATGCAAAGGTAGTCTGGAATCAGGAGACTCAAACTGTAACAGCAGTAAAAGGAAATCGAACAATCGGCCTAACTCTGGATAGCGAGAAGGCTCTGTTAAACGGCAAGAAGATTCAACTCGATGCTCCTCCGATCCTCTATCAGGGAAGCACGTACGTACCGCTGCGCTTCGTTGGAGAGGCGCTTGGCGCGACCGTGATATGGGAGGATGCAACTCGAACCATCCAGATTATCAACTAGTAACACACGCGAGGCAGAGGCCTCATAAAGTTATTGTGCATAGTCGCCTGTATAGTTAATAAGAGACACATCTTGCACCCCTTCAATTCTAGACAGCTCATTCACAAAAGCCGTATTATCATCCCGCAGACGCATTTCCAGGGTTAATTCCGTGAAGTTTTTACGGACCGTTTTCGATTTCACCTGATAGTTCAGTTGTCTTAACCTTGTGCGCAGCTCTCCTATAGATTCGTCTGTATGACGAATAATCAATAGGTAGGGCTGCTCTCTTATTTTACGCCTGGAGAGGAATAGAAGGGCTGCCCCCACAGCGAGAGAGCCTAGCAGTGAAACCGGGTAGAGCTTCGCCCCAGTTGCAATACCCACCGATATAGCCCAGAACATGTAGACGATATCTAGCGGGTCTTTCACCGCCGTTCGGAACCGCACAATACTGAGCGCTCCGACCATGCCGAGCGATAATACAATGTTCGTGCTGATGGTCATAATAATAAGAGTAGTAATCATACTCATCAGTACAAAAGTAACGTTATAGTTATAACTATAGACGACACCGCGAAACGTTTTACGATAAATATAATAAATGAACATACCAATTCCGAATGAAACGGCTAGCCCTAGCAATATATCGATGTATGAAATATTGCGGAATGCCTCCAAATGAATGATGCTTTTCTTGACGACATCCTGAAAATTGAGCGAATCTCCCAATATGTCTCCCCCTTTCTCCTTGAACTGTTATGGTCTAAAATGCCTATAGCCTACCTCACGGCAGATGACGTACTTGGAAATGCTAGAACGGTTATGTGCATCCGGACGAACAATGAGTCGAATCGCTTCTGGAAGAAAGTCATTATACTTGATCTCCAAAATGGTTTTGGTTGAATCAAGTGCTTCCGTCAGGGCCAAATTCGGATCGAATACATCATTTGTATTAATGCCTGCCGATAACATTTTATCAAATGTGATGCGGACATCTCCTAACTCATATACGTAAGCTTCACGTACATAATCCACAATGGCTGCCGGCTGGTATCCACCTTGTAGAGCTATGTAGAAATCCTTAAGTAGTGGATGGTCATGTTCTAATAAAAACGAAAAATCTCCAATTAGCAACCGATCATATTCTTCTCGGCTCAGCTGAGCAGCTTCTTTGCTCACATAATCACCGTATTTGCTTTTTCTCTCCAGCTTGATCGTCCTGTCACTGCCATTATATATGCGAATACGAAATTTTTGCCGACCGAAGATGCCGTTCACTTTATCATAAAGCGAATGATTATGAGGCCCGTCGAAGTATAAGCTGCGGATGCCGTACCCATCCTTGTCGTCGGAATTGCCGTCCAACTGAAGCATCGCAGAAAGCCGCTGCCTCAGCGTGACATATTCGTAAGGGTGAATATAATATTTAAGCTCGTGCCGCAGTTTTTTTCCGAGAAATTCCACCTTCACTCCACCTTTATGGCTCGTACTCCGTAGTATGGTTTATTATCAATCGATTGTAATTCAAAAGCGATTTGCTGATGCCCCTTACTGTCTTGAACGATAACTTTCCAGTAATATTCCCCTGGTTTCAAGCTATTTAATTCTACGCTAGTTTCCTTCAATTTTTTCCGTTGCTCGACAACTTCCGTAAATTCAGGATCTTTCGCAAGTATCCAATCGTAGGTCAAATCGTCCCCCTGTAAATCAAAGGATGGATCCCATTCAAACCTATATTTGCCGTTTTCATGAATTAAATCACCCATAAAAAATGGCTTCGGCTTTTCTACATCCTCTTTAAAGCGCTCCAGAGATCGGAGCGGAACTCCCTCAATCCTCTTGAATTCATCATTCAACTTGTCCAGATGAATAGGCAGAAAGTTGATATCCGGCACCTTAACCATAAATGGCTCGACTATTCCACGATACGCTTGCAGACGTTTGGCAACAGTCTCATTGTTAATCGAAGCATAAAGTTCGTCGATTTTATCTTTCAGTAATTGGACGTTTTTTTCGCTTCGAAAAAACCTATTGTGCAGCACACTTCCCCAATACGTGCTGATTCCATCATTGTACGGACTAATACTTCCCTGTCCTCGTTGAAGTTCCCATCCCCCGTCATAATCCCACGGAAGAAAATACCATTTGTCGGAATTCAATGGTGAATACAAGAAGAAGTTTTGTGCATCTGTATCCATGTTATCCATCAGAATGTTCGCGGCAAGGAACGTCATGTAATTGTCGAGATCAAAGTGCTTGGCGACCACTTCATCAATAGGTATTGTCATATTGTTCACATCATCGAGCATCGCCAGAAGCTTATCATGATCCTCATACCCATCAATTTCCAAATGCGTTTCAAACGCCTTTTTATTATAAGCTGGGTCAGACTTTGACTTGAGTTCATCTGGATACCGGTAAAACTCGAACATGACCGCTTTGTACAATTGTCCATTCGGGTCCAACCAATGACTCTTCAAAAACTTTTCATTTGGTTGTTCAATATGTGTAAACAGACCATAATCCTCGAAAGCTTTTCCTTTTCCTTCGGATTGATCCTTAACGTAAAGATGAACGAATTGGGTCCTAAGACTTGTTATATTAGGTAGCGTCTCAAAAATGTCGAAGCTTAATTTATTACGGGTTCGTGTACTATCTAAGATGTGTTTATTCAGGTTCAACGTCCGCTGATCATGCCACAAGCCGGCTTGATCTTCCAAACGGATTTTATAGGAACGTTGGGCTGCATAACGAGCGGTATTCCCGCGCAAACTGATTTTTCCATTGCTTTCTGAAGCCCCATATCCGAACATACCAGCCTTGGGACCGCTACCGTCAGGCATACCTTCTTGTACAATGACTTTCAGATTGCCTTCATCCATCCGGCTCCTGATCCGGTTCATAGCATACCAGCTTAGAGGATTCTCTTCACCGCTTTTATCCGGCAGTATTGTCAAGTATATCGTATCAACGGACGTATCATTATCCTGCTGATAGAGTCGCTTATCTTCTATAAGCTTATCATTTGCAGCAATCGGAGCCGTGACGGGCGGCGTAGCCTGCGCTGCCGAAGTTGTTTCTTTCGTCTGATCATCGGAACATGCTGCAAGAAAGAGCGCAGCCATAACCAGCATAGCAGCAGCCGAAGATTTGCCGTTGAAGCGGCGCCAGAAAGGAACCTTCTTTTGAACCGTAATGGGTTGTGCACAAAACGTATAGTAATCGATATTTCTTACATACAGAATAAGGCGGGCTAAAGCACACAACAGCGTAACGAAGGCTGCTATGAAAATGCCTAGACCATGATATTCGGCATTCATAGACCAGTATGTGAATCCTGCATTCAGTACGACGAACAAACTACTTACAGCAAGAACACCTCTTCGATCGTCAAAATACAGCATGATGAGCATAATAATAAAGGCCATTATGAACACGAAGTAACCCAGAACAAGAATATTGAACGTTTGAAGCTGTATATCTGAAAAACCTAGCATGGGCAGCAGTTTAATGCCCAAAGCCAGGGACACGACGGTAAACAACAGCTGCACCTCCATCATAAAGCTGACCTCCTGCATCAAAGTTCGCTGCATGTCCCATTTGGCACGTGTAATCTCAAGCAGTGTACCTCCGTTCAAAATTTTATCATAGTAACCACGGAATTTGTCATAAAAGGTCGTTTCTACAGATACAACAAAAGTTACAAGTGTCGGTACTACCGTCAAATACGCATAAAAGACTGGTAAATCGTAAAACGGAGAGATCACATAACGCCCTGCGATGATTTCGTTATAAGAACCGAGCCAATAGACGAAGCTGTGGACATACACGCCGGAATAAAAAAATGTGCCGATAAAAAACAGAGATGGATATTTACGAAAATAAGCGAAAAAGTCAAAATATACCCGGCTGGACTTACGAGGGAATTTTTGTTCGAAATGGTAGGAGGTCAAGAGCACGATGATCATAAAGCCGATGTCCATCATCGTAAGAACAGCAGTGGCACTTTTATAAGGAGAATACGTCAGAAGCAGCCAGGAGCCAGTTATGGCAATGACAACACCGAAACAAAAGTTACGTACGATTCTTTTGTAATCCTTAAGCGCAGATAAATGTACTGACTGCACCCAGATGATAATCAATTCAGAAAAGAACAGATAAGCAGCGGCTTTGTAACCCATTCCAGCGGATACTTTCCTGAGAAATAACCACGCAACTAACGATCCTATCGGTAATGCAGCTGCAATCGCTCCGTAGTAGGAGGAAAGCAAATGCTCGAATTTTTTTAGATAGATCATATCTGAGATATAGCGGGTTACAATCATGGATAACCCTCCGGTAATCAGAACGGAGAAAATAAAGCAATAAACGACGGTCGCGAGGAAAAGCTGACGCTCCAAGTAGGGGGAGCCTGCCGAGATCATGAACCTCTGCATAAAAACAATGGTGCCCATGCACAAAATCATAGGCCCCACTGTCGTCATCGATGAATAGGCATACGCTCTGAAACTGCTTAAAATCCCTTGCTGACCAAATAGCCTCCTTAGTTCGAATCCTATACCCGCCATGTATTCACCTCCTTATATGATCCATACAGGCTTTGATAGCTTTCAATAAACTGCTTCCTTGTATAATATTTTCCGGCCCGCTCCAAACCATTTCTCCCCATATCTTCCCGCATCTTTTTATTCTTGCATAGCTTGATGAGGGCTGTAGCCATCTGGTCGTAATGCATCACGGGAACAATTAATCCCCCAGGGCCAATGCCGTCGTCCATACCTTGAAGCAGCTCACGGCAGCTGCCCACATCCGTAGCGACAAAGGGCTTGGAGCTAGCCATTCCTTCCAGAATCGCTAGCGGCATCCCTTCACTTACACTTGAAAGCACCATTATATCCATTCGACCAAGATATTCCTTAATTCGCACTTCGCCTGTGAAAATAATACCTTCCACTTGCAGAGTCTCTACGAGCTGCTTACACTCTGTCAGGTACTCCTCATCCTCTTCAGATGGCCCCATAATATACAGCTCAGCATGCGGTACTTCTCGCTTTACAAGCGCAAAGCTTTGAATCATAGTCTTGATATCTTTGATCGGCACGATACGTACAATCGCGCCAATACGCACGATAGAATCGTCTGGTTGTTTCTCCTGCACGACTTCTTCATAGTCTGCAAGATTGACCCCGTTAGGGATAATTTTAATTTTATCCGGGCTGCAGCCTAGTTCAATTTCAATCTCACGATTTCGGCTAAATAAGGTAATTACCTCATTCGCGCTTTCATAAGAACATTCGGACAAGCGGTAGAAATAATCAATCCATAGATCTTTAAAATATCCCTTTACCCAACCAGCCTTGATAATCTCCTCTTCGCGCTCGCGCGAGTAAATCCCATGCTCGGTCAACAGATAAGGCTTATTGTAAAGATGCTTGCCCAACGCGCCTATCACACCCGCATAACCCGTGGAAACACTGTGATACAGATCAGCTTTCGGAATATCATGACGAATGGATAGAAATAATGGAAGCACCATCGAGCGCACGGTCCAGAACATTTCGGTAAATGGGATTTGGGGATACCGCTCCTTACATAGCTCCACCAACAAATCAAAATAATCCTTGCTCATTAGGAAATCAGCAGCTACACGAAACTGCTTCGTGCGCAGCAGGTTGAAGATGCCCCCCCAGTCCATGTGACCATGTCCGCCAAGCAGGGCACGAAACGACTCCTGCTCACTCGCAGTCAAGCGGAAGCGATGACCCCATTCTCCCTCTTCCCTCATGTATGCATCAAGAAATATTTCTTTTACCTCAACGACATTGGACGGCAGCTTATATTTAAATTGACCTCGCTGCTTCTCGAATGCACCGATGGTGAAGATCACAAATTCGTGCTCCGGTATATTTGTAATCAGTGAATGAATCCAACTTGAGACTCCCCCCGTAACGTAAGGATAAGAGCCCTCAGCGATAATACAGATACGCATAATCTTCATCCACCCAATTCGATATCAAATTCATTATTATTCGCAGTGATCAAATACGTGTCGGTATCAATCTTTTCTACCTTGCAGCCATGAAGCTTACCTATTTTATTTTCCATCCTTAAAATAAAGAAGGCGCGCTCATGGAAAGGTGCAATCTTGCCACGCAGTACATTCCCTTCCATGCTTAACGTAACTTGGCCCGCGAGTTCTTGCTCCATATCAAAAGCAGCCTCTGCAGACGTCATCGCCCTCAGCCATGGATAGGTTTGATGGACACGTTCAAGCATCTCGGAAAAGTTTTTATACATCTTTTCCCAAGTTAAGCCACCGCTGCGATCCTTTGAATAAGCATCATCGGGATGGACGAAATGAGAGAAGATCCCATGTGCCGTTATGGCATTTGCAATTAACCACCGTTGGAAATGACCTTCGGTATAACCGGAAGTAACCCTCGGCATCTCCACGATCCCATCATCCGCTATACTGTATTCCTGCACATAAGCGAGACCGCTTCCGTCCTCAGGATATAAAGAAGCAATGACCGCAAGCGTTGGCCAACCCTTCTTTAATGCCTCTCTACCTTCCGGACTAAGCACATTAGATGGAGGGACATAGGAAACCATGGAATAACTAGGAAAAGCTTCGCGAGCAAAATTCACAGCCTCCTTGGTAGCCGCCACCATGTCATCCATATTGCTCCATACCTTATATTCGAAGGCATCAGCAACTTCTTGGCTGCTCGTAAACGATTGATGATTATACCCATGAATCCCAATCTCGCCGCCGCTCTTCAGCACCTCACGTCCATACGAAATGAGTCCCTTTGAATCTTTGTCTGTCGGAGACTCAAAAGGAGGCTTGACTCGATCCTGATAGGATTCTATCAAAACTCCCGTATATTTGACGTCACTCTGCTTTGCCAACGCCAGCATATCAGGCCACCAAATATCTTTGATAAATGAAGGCCTCGTTTTGTGATACTCATTATAAATGATAGGATCTATTACCGAAGCTATTGGCATAGGGAAATCATCGAGATAGACAATTTTCGAATTGAAGATCGGGTATACAAACACAGGTTCCAGCATACTTAGTGCTCCCGCAATGAGTCCACGGTTCAATTTTTCCTGCAGCATCGTCCCATTAAATACCATAAACTTACCTTGTCCGTATGGATAATCCCATAGGAGAGGTGCTCCATCCGCCGTTTCCGCCAAAACCCTGCTTTTCCGATCAAGCTCAACCGTCATCATCGAATTCATGATGAATGGATCGTTAATGATTAAATTCTTCTCACCTATCAATACATTAGAGGTCAGATGAACACCCTGCTTATTCAGGTTACCGCCTGCGTTCACAATGCCCATTTTGCGATAAAGCTGATAGAACGCATCTCCCTTCTCAGGGGTCGCCTCCTGGAATACATATCCGCCTTGTTTCACATACTGGGCGAGTTCTTCCAGATTGCCGATCAGCTCCATGCTCACCACTGTCGATACGACAACTTGGCATGAGTTTGCCTGAAACACTCCGCTTCGGACATCGATGGACTGCACTGGCTTTTTCAAATAACCCAACACATACTCCGTTTGTGTCTTTAGCTCTTCACTGAAATCTTCAGTACTATCGAATATAACACAATAAGGCTTGCCCGAAGGCTGTACCTGCGCTACAGCAGGCTTCAACCCTTTCAATCCGCCGTCTACAGTGCCATTGCGGTTGAACTGAAGAACGAATTGAGAATTTGTAACTTGCACAGCGGCAGCCAGCAACAAAATACCGATTAGAATGATATAGACGTTACGTTTGAGTCTCACTTTGTTCATCCGTCTTCTCCTCCAACCAAAACCTCACTATAGTTAACGCCTGATTCGATAATCGTATGGGGGATTTTCTTAATTGTATCAGCGTCGCCTTCAATTGATCGATCGAACGTACCGTATAATACACTTTCATTAGATTGAGATAAGCATCCTCATGCAGCGGATACTGCTTTAGATACAGTAACGCGGTTTGTTCAGCTTCCGCATACTCTTCCAAATCAAGATCGGTTTTAATCTTGTCGACATAGACTTCCGCTAAATCCGGAGCTTGTTCAATCAACAATTTCAACACGTTCGTGTAGGTGTAGCTATACTTAATTCGGGTCCGTTCATCTAGAAAACCACTGCGCATATAGGATTTTAATATTTCGGAGTAAGAACGCAGAATGTGCACGTCCCCCTTATTCTCCTCGAACTTAACCGCCAACTCTTGCAGGTTTAGCGTTATTTTGCGCTTCATTTCCATAATCGCGCTAACGGCATAATGTGACGTTTCCGTATCTTCATTACTGACTGCCATTTGAAGTACTTCCAAATAGTCCAAAGAATCTTGCTTCAGTAAATCAATCATAACCCGGCGTCTCGTGGAAATATCGTTGACTAGCAGCGCTTCCTCCAGTGGGACTACATTCATTTCCTTCTCCGTTTCCAACTTGCTCACGACATCCGGGAGATCATAGTTTTCGACAAGAATATCGTCAAACAACTCTTTCCTCGCTTGCAGATGACACGCATCGTTGCGTTCATGCCAACGCTTGGAGCGAAAGGCAGGCAGGAGAAATCCGACTATGGGAAATCCAACAGCAAGTACGATACGAACCCAGGCTTCGTTCTTATCATGCCGATGCCGGAAGCTGATGCATACTGTGCACAATACGATGTAAACAAGTAGTATCCACTCAAGCATAGCTGAACTCCTCGTCTACCATACGCATATATATACCATTTTGCTCAAAACGGTTTAAGACGAAGGATGCTTCCTCCTGACTGGAATTGGAGAGAAGTACAAGAAGCTTCCCGTCCATGCTCATACCCAAATAATCCGTTTCACGCAAGAATCTTGAAACCTTCTGCGGCGTTTCATCGGTAACATCAAAGGTTTCGATTGGCGTAAGCAGCATAAACTCAACGCCATGCTTAGCATTTGCAACTTGTTTACTAGCTAATATATCGGCAAAAACCTCTGGTTTTAATACAGGCGTTCCATCCATATACCGCTGAATGGCCGTAGCTTCAACATAGGAAAGTGCTCGCGAAAGAGAGGAAGAGATTAAATCCACAATAATCTTGAAAAGGTTCTGGTGATATAACGTAAAATAATCAAACTTCATTGTATGGACAGAAATGACAGCAACAACTTTGCCATTGTTGAAGACAGGGGCGGCAAGGAGGGGGATGTCCCCTTTTAAATCTTTGTTAACAAACAGTTTCTTGTCATGAAGGAGCTTTTGAATATAAGGGAAATCCTCCACCTTCATCGATTTGCTCGCATCAAATTGCGTACCACTCGACCTAGCCAAAAGACGAAGGTAGCTACCGTATTTATTAACTGTATAGATCGTAACCGTCTGCGATTTCATAACCGATTCCACGACGCTGACCGTTGAAGTAAAGATTTTTTCCGGCTCCAGGCTTTCCAGCTCTTTAACAACGGAATAAATTTTGCCAAAGCTGTCTCCGTTGTTCATAATTTGCTGCTGAAGCTCATCCTTGACCTGACGAGTCTCCTTAAATACCTCTGTTAAAAACTCGTGTTTCTCTGACAGCGATTCAAGCTCTTTCTTCTTCGATTCAAGCATGGTGTTTTTCCGCTCCACCGTATATCCGACGACTAATCCAATAAACAAATAGACGGCGACATGAAAGAAAAAGTCAGTATCGTAAAATAGCGAAAGCATTTCCCGACCTTTACTGAGTTCATCGTAAATATAAAGCGCAGTTGACATCCCGACAGCAAGCATGGATTGCCTGTTGCCATAGAGGATACCAAGCAAAATTATATAAATAATTTTGATATCAATAAAGTCAGACAAGCTGTCTCGGAGCAGCAGGCTCATCCATGCTGTAAATCCGAAGGCGAGCGCATTCTCTGCATAGGGCATTAGCGTGCGAATAACTTGTCCTAGTCTTGAGGGAGCGCTTGGTTTCTTTGCCTTGACCCGTGTCTGTTCTTGCGAAGCATGCTTCTGAACGAACCAATCGTACGTCTTCGCAAGCCCCTCTTGAAACGAATTCTTGGGTACCCAGTCTAAATCGTTAGCTATACGTCTATTGTCCAGCTTGGAACGGTATATATCTCCTTCACGCTGCTCTGAATGCACGAAGGCCACCGAGCCATGCAGGCCTTGCAAAGCACTAATTAATTCATTAACCGAATTCTCCGTATTTGCGGATAAATTATAGACGCCGTCCAAGCCG
Organism: Paenibacillus germinis; assembly: GCF_013141785.1. Lineage (NCBI taxonomy): Bacteria > Bacillati > Bacillota > Bacilli > Caryophanales > Paenibacillaceae > Paenibacillus > Paenibacillus germinis. The sequence goes on along the minus strand of NZ_WHOC01000012.1, from coordinate 57,088 downwards.
GAATAAGACGAACGATAAATAGCGTCAGCCACATCTTCTACGTAGATGAAGTCCCTGGATTGCCCGCCATCTCCATAAACGACGAGTTCCTTTCCATTTATCACTTTTTCCATAAATATGGATATAACGCCACCCTCGCCGACACTGCCTTGGCGTGGCCCGTATACGTTAGAAAAACGGAAACAAAGCGTATCCAAACCGTACAATTGCTTCCACTTGTTGCAATACGTTTCACCAATCCATTTATTAATACCATAAGGGGAAATGGGATTACAGACCGAGGATTCAAGCAGAGGAACTTCATCATTGTTTCCATAAACGGCAGCAGAAGAAGCGAAAATAAACTTATGAACGTTGTACTTCTGAGATAATGAAAGCATGTTGGACAGACCGAGGACATTCGACTTCGAATCCAGTCTCGGGTCTTCAACCGATGTCTTCACACTCACTTGAGCAGCGAGATGAACAACAGTATCAAACCGGTTACTGCGAAAAATCTCCTCGCATTTCCGATCCTCCACGGACAAAACATAGCCTTTATGTTTAAAGTCTACATTTTGCTTATTGCCGGTAGACAAATTATCTATGATATAAACTTCATAACCTTCTTTAAAGAAGCGTTCTGCGACAAAAGATCCAATAAAGCCATATCCTCCTGTAATTAACACCTTCATACTGAGTTCCTCCAGGACAGGTTATTTCAAATACGACACTGTTTTACAATTTTCACTAAAATCGCCAAGTAATCATATAGTTCTTATACATCAATTATATAGTACTTTAGATATATTTTCACTATCTAAAAGAGTTATATACTCGGAATTTCTGTAATTTAATAGTTCTAAAGTACTAATGACTGATAAATTGTTCATGTTATGCGCTTACATGTGTTGTAACGATGTCTCCTGTCTGATACTATTTCAAAGATAGATCATGAAGGAGGTATATATCTCATGAATTTCCGTCTTCATCGAGTACTTATTGCTATAAGCCTTATTCTGGGGATATTGGGCGTATTCGGCTACAGGAAACTTATGGCAACTGAAGTTATAAACCGAGTATCTTACTTTCCCGCGGAAACGAATCAAGTTCTGAATAACCCCTTTATGGGGTTTGTCATAGATGCCAAATATAATGAAGCCAAGCAGCCCTTTCGTCTTGCTTATGCAAATTTGACATGGGCTGACCTGGAACCGGAAAAAGGGAAGTATGCTTTTGAGGCAATTGAAAAAAAATTTCAATTTGCTTTATGGAGGCAAAAGGGAGTATCCCTTATTGTGAGAGTCATTCTTGATTACCCGCAAGCAAGCGAGCATGCCGATATTCCAGACTGGTTGTATAAAGAAATCGACGAAAAGGGAGTTTGGTATGATGTCGACTTCGGGAAGGGCTTCAGTCCAGACTATAACAATTCTGTTCTGATCGAAAATCACGAACGTTTGATCCAAGCGTTAGCAAACCGATATAATAACGATTCGCAAATTGCTTTTATCGAACTGGGCAGCTTGGGGCATTGGGGTGAGTGGCATACCATGAATGAAGGCGACACCCGAATCGAGTTTCCTAAAGAAGATGTTTCCGATCAATACGTCCAGCATTATTTGCATTATTTCGACCAAAAACGACTGATGATGAGAAGACCGCACGAAATCGCATTGGACCATGGGCTTGGGTTGTTTAATGATGCTTTCGGCTCACGTAAGTCAACGATAGACGGATTCCTGCAATGGTACACCTACGGCTATAAGTCCTGGCTTACTCAAAATAATCAGCCCGCCATGCCGGACTTCTGGAAATCAGCACCTAGCGGCGGCGAAATTACACCTGATGGAGACTATTTGAATGATGCTCATATTGAGGAAACCTTGTTGCAGGCGAAGCTGACACATGTAAGCTGGCTTGGTCCCAGCGCTCCCTCTCATGAGCCTATCGGCGGTCGGCTTCAGTCGAATATTGACCGATTCTTGAAAACCATTGGTTATCGGTTTGTCATTGCAAAAGAGTCTCACGAAAAGGATATTCATGCTGGGAACTCGCTGCATGTCAAACTTACCATGATCAACAGGGGAGTAGCACCCTTTTACTTTGCTTGGCCCTTGGAGCTTTCCCTAACTGATGCACAGGGAGCCATCGTCTCCCAAATGCGTTCAACCATAGATATTCGCGAATGGCTTCCGGGAGAAAGGGAAGTATCGGGCACTTTGCCAACTCCTACGAACCTTGCACCTGGAAACTATCAGGTCAACGCTGCAATACTCAACCCGCAAACCGGCAAACCAGAAGTGGACTTCGCAAACGACGGCAGGAGAAGTGACGGTCGTTATACACTTGGAACAGTCAGAGTACTTGATTAACAGCATGCATAGAGAATACTCGGCCAACTGTATGGGATCCTGTATGCAAAGGATTTCATAATTGTGCAAAAGACCAGCTTACACCGCCCTTAAACGAGAGTGGCTGTAGGTTTGATGTGGGGTTTGACTGCCGCCACGCCTCGCAACAATGCGCCCCCCGGGATTCGCGCACGTTGGATGCAAAGCAAGATTCGCCGCCCAAGACGTTTGTTTAAACAGTCGCTTAGGCAGTGTTGTACTTTGTACAACATTTGGAGAGCTAATCCACGTTTTCAACTCGGATGTTGTAAAAAATACAACATTTCAGCCAAAAGTAGCTCTATAGCTTAATAAAAGGCTAAATTGTTGTACAACATACAACATCCTCAGCTTTTCTAGTCGAAATCAAGGAAATTGTTGTACGTTGTACAACTTCCCTTCCTAGTTCACTAATTCCTTTACAAATAAATAAACAAATAAACAAATTAATAAACAATATTAACACTCAAAAAGAACATACCAATAAACAGACAAACCATTAATCTCTAATAAACAAAAAAAGCCTTCTGCCCAGGGAATCCATCCCTTTCGCCGAAGGCTTTCTCTCTTTAACCTAGCACCACGCGGTCATCCGACAGCTTGTTGCCGCTGATGTGCTCGAACTCACCGAGCAGCTGCTCCACGGTGAGGTCCTTCTTCCGTTCCTCGCTCACATCCAGGATGATGCGGCCTTTATCCATCATGATCAGACGGTTGCCGAGACGAATCGCCTGCTCCATGTTGTGCGTAACCATCAAGGTGGTCAGCTTCATTTCGCGCACGATATCCTCGGTCAATCGTGTGATGAGCTCCGCGCGCGAAGGATCCAGCGCGGCCGTGTGCTCATCAAGCAGCAGAATCTGCGGCTTGGTGAACGTCGCCATCAGCAAGCTGAGGGCTTGACGCTCTCCGCCGGAGAGCAGGCCCACCTTCGCGCGCAGACGGCCCTCCAGGCCGATGCCGAGGCGCTGCAGCTGTTCCAGGAACAGCGCGCGCTTACGCGCGGTGACGCCGAAGCTTAGCCCGCGCTTCTTGCCGCGGGCATACGCCATGGCGAGATTCTCCTCGATAGTCATTCGAGGAGCGGTCCCCGCCATGGGGTCTTGAAAGACGCGGCCGACCCAACGGCTGCGCTCGTATTCCGGCAGGTGGTGGATGACCTCGCCACCGATACGCACTTCGCCGGCATCCGGCGTCATGACGCCGGAGATGATGTTCATCAGCGTCGATTTACCGGCGCCGTTACTGCCGATGACCGTGACGAAGTCACCGGGCTTGAGGTTCAAGTTAATACCGATCAGCGCGATTTTCTCATCCGCTGAACCAGGGTTGAATAGCTTCGAAACGTTCGAGAGCTGAAGCATTAACGCTCACCTCCCTTATTCATTTTCACAGCAAGGGCGATGAGTTCAGCCGATCGCCGTTTCGCTGTTGCTTTTTGCTTCATCGCTCGCTGCACGGAAGGAAGAACGAGCGCGATAATAACGATAATCGCGGTAATTAGCTTCAAGTCTGATGCTTTTAGCCATTCGACTCGCAGGGCCAATGCGACAACAATACGGTACACGATGGAACCTAGTACAGCAGCCAATGTCGCTTGAAAAACCGTCCGAGCGCCAAAAATCGCTTCCCCAATAATAACGGAAGCCAGTCCAATAACGATCATCCCGATCCCCATCGAGATGTCGGCAAAGCCCGACTGCTGCGCGATGAGGGCTCCAGATAGTGCCACTAATCCGTTCGATATACTGACGCCTAGAATCGTAGTATTGTCCGTATTCGCGCCAAAGCTGCGAATCATTCTCGCATTGTCACCGGTTGCTCGCAGAGCAAGTCCCAAATCCGTATGCAGGAACGCATCCAGCAGCAATTTGAACACGATGACAATAATAAGCACAACCGTAATCGGCGACACCGAAGTGAATATCGTATCGACATTGAGAAGTGAAATGTTAGGCTTGCCCATAATGCGCATATTAATGGAATACAAGGCAATCATCATAAGAATCCCTGATAAAAGTCCATTAATTTTACCTTTCGTATGGAGCAGTCCTGTACAAGCTCCAGCCATAAGCCCGGCTGCAAAAGCAGCCAAACAAGCTAGCAGCGGCGAATAGCCGTGAGCAATCATGATTGCTGCAATAGCACCGCCTGTTGTAAAACTCCCATCCACCGTTAGATCAGGGAAATCGAGAATACGAAACGTGATATAAACACCAAGCGCCATCAACGCATAGAGAAGACCTAGCTCGACGGCACCAAACATTGAATCCATCATGTGAATAACCTCCTACTTTGAAAAAAAGGGGTGAACGAAAGCGACGTTCACCCCTTTTGTGTCCTAATCCTTACTGAATGATGTTTTTCTCTTTATCTTTTACAGCATTTTTCATCGCGTCTGTTACATCAATTCCTTGGGCTTTAGCTGCCTTTAGGTTTAAGATCAGATCCATTTTTTCAGGAACAGTTACTTTCATGTCTGCTGGTTTTTTACCATTCTTGAGAATGTCGACAGCCATTTGGCCAACTTGGTAGCCATGATCATAATACTTGAAGCCAACTGTTGCAAAAGCACCTTTTTCCACCGTATCGCGGTCACTGGAGAAGAACGGAATGTGTTTTTCATTTGCAATTTGAATGATTCCATCCACACCGCTAACGACCGTGTTATCAAGCGTAATCAAGAAAGCATCCGCGCGGCCAACGAGGGATTGCGCAGCTTGTTTGACCTCAGACGTATTGGTAACCGGCGCTTTAATGAGCTTAATACCATGTTTCGTTAAGGTTTGCTCTGCATTCTTGGCCATGATAACAGCGTTAGGCTCACCTTCGTTAATAACAAGACCAACTGTTTTCACTTTAGGCATGTTCGCAGCAACGAAATCCATTAGTTGCGCTACGGCCATTGGGTTCGTGTCCGAAGCTCCGGAAACATTACCGCCCGGCTTGTCCACATTGCTAACAATTTTAGCTGCAAGCGGGTCTGTAACAGCTGCGAATAGAATTGGAGATTTCTTCACTTGCTGTACCAGAGCTTGTGCGGATGGTGTTGCGATACCAAGTACCAAATCGTAGTCGGCGGAAGCAATTTTTTGAGCAATGGATAAGTTATTCGGTTGATCGCCTTGCGCATTGTTGAAATCGACTTTCAAGTTGGTACCTTCCACGATACCGCCATCTTTAAGAGCTGCAAGGAAACCTTGACGCGTTGCATCCAGAGACGGATGTTCGACAATTTGTGAAATCGCGACTTTATAAGACTTTTGCGCGGCTGCCGTTGCTGCCGGAGTTGCTGAAGCCGCAGCGCTTGCTGCTGGAGCCGGAGCTGCTTTCTGCCCACAACCTGCTACGACCATAAGAGCTGCTGATAATACGAATGATACGAGTGCTTTCTTTTTCAACATAATTACCCCTCTCTAAGTTCCCATTTATCGCTTGGACTCATTGCTCACTCACCACTTTAACGCTTTCGCGGGACACAGTGTGAGGATAGGAAATACCCAAGACTCCATATTAATTAACCATAGTTTAAAGCGCTTACGGGTTTCCGTCAATTGTTTTATCCGCATTAATATGTTTTCTGCCAACATCTGGAGAAGATTGCTCAGGACTGCTGTGGAAAATAAAAGTCACGAAGCAATTCATCCATCACCCGATTCGTTCGCGCCGCAGTCCGACCGGTACTAGGGCTTTTACCAATACCCCGCAGCTCGTCAACCACCGATTGAATAAGAGGCTGCTGCACATGAGCCGGATACGGAATGGCATACTCCTCGATCTGACCATTTGCCAGCTCCATGCGAATATCATCGCTAAACGTCGAGAATGAAATTTTACCAAAACTCCCAGTAATTTCAGTGACGTCACTGCGCTTAAACGCGTTGAAACTCCATATCCCAGTCCCCATAACGCCAGACTCAAATGCATAGCTCGTTGTTACGATATCTTCGACTTGATGCTGCCCCGACTGATTTCTGGCAAAACCCTTCACTTCGCCAATTGGTCCAAGTAAATAATCAAGAACATCAAGCGTATGACTCGCCAAATCAACGAACAAACCGCCTCCGGAAAGCTCCGGCCGTATCCGCCACGGCTGCTCCTGTCCATCATCTTCCCTCATGGTTTGGAGGAAAGTCGTCTGCACAAATCGGACTTCACCAATGATACCGCTATCAATTAATCTCTTGATCTCAACAAATTTCGGCAAACCTCTGCGATAATAGGCCACGAATAAAGGCACCTTTGCTTCTTCACAGGCAGCTATCATTTCCAAACATTCCGCATGATTCCTAGCCATCGGCTTTTCCACATAGACAGGCTTCCCTGCACGTGCTGCCAGCAGCGCATATTCCCGATGAAAACCTGGAGGTGTCGCGACATAGATCGCATTGACATCCGGATCATTGACCAGCGCTTCCGCATCATCGTACCATGCAGCAACTCCGTGCCTTTTGGCATAATCCTCAGCCAGCGCTCCATTTCTTCGCATCACAGCGACAAGCTCAGAACCCTCCGCCTTTTGCAAGGCAGGACCGCTTTTGACCTCAGTCACATTCCCACAACCAATAATACCCCATCGTACCTTATCCATCTATTCAAACCTCCCAACAGGTCTCAGAGAAAACAAGATTTTATCCTACATATTCGACATGAGATCGTCTCCTCCTTTGACCTTTTCTTTTAAATGCAGCTGACAACAGGATTGCTCCAATACATTTATGTTAAATTGGCACTTCTTCTATTCCAACAAAATGGCTATAATTTATGAAAACTAATTAGGAAGGTGAATAGATGTACATTCCATCACACTTCGAAATAAATGATGACCTATTTACTTACGATATTATTGAACAAAACGGCTTTGCGACACTGATTTCTCAGCATCAAGGCAGTCCATTCGCAACACACCTACCCTTATCATTGGATAAGAATAGAGAATACTTATTTGGACATTTTGCACGCCCTAATCCGCAATGGAAGGATATCGAAAAGCAGGAGGTCTTAGCGATTTTTCATGGTCCGCATTGCTATATCTCTCCCTCTTGGTATGAGACATCTACTACAGTACCCACTTGGAATTATGTAGCAGTTCATGTATATGGCCAGGTTGAGCTTATAGACGATGCACAAGAAGTGATGAACTCGTTAACTGATTTAGTTTTGAAATATGAAGAACCGGGCAGTTCCTATCAATTAGACCAAGTAGATGCTAGTTACATTGCAGGTTTGAGTAAAGGTATTCAAGGATTTAGAATCAAAATTACTCGCATCGAAGGTAAGGCAAAATTGAGTCAAAACCATCCAGCAGAACGACAAGAGCTTGTTATTCAGCGGTTAGAAAATAAGACTGGGGAAGATGAACGTAAGATTGCCTCTCTTATGAGGGAAAATCTATCTTAGAGCTTGAACCTTCTCTCCTTTTATCGTGAACAGATGAATAAATCAGGACTCCTTATTCTCAGTGTATTGGTGTTGTATAAAGTACAACAATTGCTGCCCATATCCCACCTCTCTCGCTTCAATGTTGTAAAATCTACAACAATCGGAACCCCATACAGGCGCTTTCGCCTCAAATGGGTCAGAAATGTTGTACAAACTGCAACAACAGCTTGCAAAATAGCCATTGAGGGTGGGAATTGTTGCAGAAAATACAATACTAGCTACATCCATACTCACAGGCCTGTTGATAAACTAAAAAAGGCCGCTCATTCGGTAAAGTGTTTGTACCCCTACAAACATCCGAAACGAGACGACCTCATTGAAATATTCTTCAAGTAATTCTACCAAAAGAAGAGTTGCTTCTCCCCATCGAACAGACTGGCAATGTTGACTCTGAGCATAATTTTACGATCAGGGAAATTTCACTATTCATCCAAGTGCTAAGTTATCTTATAACGTATTCGATCGGTTATATCGTATGAATTCAGCCATTCAACAGGCTTCATTTCACACACCAATCAGCAGGTTCAATCGGGCAAATTAGTGAGATGTTGTATCCCATACAACAATCGGCGGGTAAAATCAGACAAATTGGATTAATGTTGTATTTCGTGCAACAAATCTATTGATTTCACTCAGGAAACCGTGTTTCCAGCACAAATTGTTGTACGAAATGCAACATGTTGGGTTGCTTTGGTTCAAAAGCAGATATATTGTTGTACATTATGCAACTCGGGCCTATCGTGAAACTTCAGAAGGCCAACAACATGTCGTGATACTGCACCTCAGCAACCCCAACAACTTCGATCATAGGCTCCCAGTGGCAAAAATCACACATATGCGCTTGTTCCCATCACTCCAAGCATAAAAAAAGCGTTTCAAAACCCAAAGTTCAGGGTTTGAAACGCTTTTCGCTTACTACCGGTCATCCTATTTTAGGAATGAACCTCGGTAGATGCCACTGATGCCAACTGCGAGTGATCCGCAGACGTCTGCTCTTGCAGCTGCAGCTGCTGCGTAGCAAACTCGCGGTACATCTCATGCGTCTCCAGCAATTGTTGGTGTGTACCACTGCCCGTCACGACGCCTTTGTCCAGAAAGATAATTTGGTCGGCATCTACCACCGTAGATAAGCGATGCGCAATCACCAGCGTGGTGCGTCCTTGCATCAAATTCTGCAGCGCTTGCTGTACAACGACCTCTGATTTACTGTCCAGACTCGATGTCGCTTCATCCAGCATCAGAATCTTCGGATCCCGCAGCAAGGCTCGCGCAATGGCGATCCGCTGCCGCTGTCCACCCGACAGCTTGATGCCGCGTTCACCGACCTCGGTCTCATACTTCTGCGGCAACTCCTCGATAAAGTCATCGGCATACGCCATCTGTGAAGCACGCTTCAGCTCCTCCATCGTCACTTCGTGCTGCAGGCCATAACAAATATTGTCCCGAATCGTGCCTGCAATGAGCGGACTCTCCTGCGAAACATAGCCAATCTGACTCCTCCAAGAGATGAGCGAGAATTGATCAATTCGATCGGCCCCCAGCGTGACTGATCCCTTTTGCGGCGCATAAAATCTTTCCAAAAGAGAGAACATCGTCGTCTTGCCGCTGCCGCTCGGTCCTACAATTGCCGTAACCTTGCCCGCTTCCATGGTGAAGCTGACATTTTTCAGAACAGAGTCCCCTTCTTTGTAGCTGAAAGATACCTGATCGAAGTGAATCGACTGCGAGGCATTCGTGACAGGTACTCCGGCATGCGGATTCTCTTCTTCGTAATCGAGTACCTTCAGGATCGTATCGGTCGCCCCCATCGCCTTCTGTACCTGATTGAAAAACTGCGTAATTTGCGTAATCGGCGCAACAATTTGGAACAAATACAGCATGAATGCAACGAGCTGACCAGCTGAAATAGCTCCAGAGGCAACCTGCATGCCGCCATACCCGAAAAGCACAACAAACAGCATTAGCATGACAAAGGTGACAAGCGGCGCCATTAATGCTTGAATCCGGCCCTCTTTAAGCCCGAATTTGAAAAGCCTTTGAATCCCAGCAGCACCTTCTTTATACTCAACAGGCTCGGCATTTGCTGCCTTCACTAAGCGCATTTCCGATAGTACTCGATTCAGGACGGAGGTGAAGCCAGCTGTCTCGGCTTGCATGCCCTTGGATATTTTAAACATTTGCCGCCCCAGCGGAAAAAGAATGACGAAGGCTATCGGGAATACACTGAACATAATGAGCGTCATTTTCCAATCCATAAACAGAAGCACCACAATAGATCCAATGATTGAGATGATCCCCGTGACGAAACCCGCCATATGCTCAGCAATGAGTCCCTTAATGACTGCCGTATCGTTCGTCATCCGAGAGATGGTATCCCCCGTCTGGTGGTTATCATAGTATCTAACCGGAAGCACGAGCAGCTTCTTCCACAAACGATCCCGAATGCCTGCCACAACGCGCTGTCCCGCAAAGTTCAGTAAGTACACCGAAATCCCGGAAGCTACAGCTGATGCAACAAAAGCGATGGCCATCCCGCTAATCTGTGCCCAATTCAGGGAACTAACAGAGAAGCTATCAACGACATTCTTCGTAAACAGCGGGATCACCAATCCCACCAATGTTGAAATAATGCTTAACCCTAATGCTATGCTTAATACGAGCTTAGGCGGGTTAGCTTGTGCGAGCAAACGAGCGAACCCTCGCCAGTTGCTCTTAACCTTAGGCTCTTCTTTCCTTGTAGCTTCCATTTATCTCTACTCCTTTACCGATTGGATGTTCATCCGTCTCTCTGGTATGATCCCTTACCTAGGTATCATACACTTCTATTTTAAACGGAATATAAACAAGATCCCATCGGCCCTCAGGCGGAGAAGCAGCCTCCTATTTCTTTGCCCTCTCGCGATAGTACGCGACTGTCTCAGTAAGCGCTGTACGCAGCGGCGTAGGTCCCGCTTCTTCGCCAAAACGCTGTACAAACTTCCTGCTATCCACGATAAAAGGCTGCTCAAATTGATACAGCATCTCGATAACCTCCTTGGCCGCCGGTATGAATAGACCGCCCAGACGGAGCATCCCACGACCCATCGTACCAATGCGCGGAGAGTGCCCTGCAACCTCGTAGGCTAGTTCCGCGAATCGCCGAGCGCTTACGGTCTCTGCATTTGGGACGTGCCATACCTGACCGAAGGCATCTTCATGCTCACTCAGGGTCACGAGGGCTCGACCGAAGTCGTCTATATACGTAAATGTATGCAGCGCATCAGGATTCCCAAGCAGTGAAATCGACTTCCCAGCCGCCACCGGTGTGAAAAAACGCGAACCAACGTACGAATTTTCTACCTGAGGTCCAAAGAAATCTGCCCCTCTACCGATAGTTACTCTCACGGTCCCTTTTCGGTGTAAATCCAACAGCTCGCGAGCAACTTCAGCCCTTACCTTGCCTTTACGCGTGGAAGCCTCATACGCCAGCCCTTCATGGATCGACCCTATAACTTCGCCATACATATAGAGGTTATCCCCCATGATTAGATTCGTCTTATGATGGGCAGCTGCTTTCGTAATATTGCTCATCAGCTTCTGAAACAACCCATCCCACTTATGATAAGGAGGCTGCGCACATTGAAAAACGTTCTTTGCCCCTTTTAGCGCAGTTAGAGCACCACCTTCACTCATCAGATCTGCTTGCATCACCTCAACACCATCAGGCACATTTGCCCTGCCCGAGGAGTTAACCATTCTGACTTTCTTCCCTCTCCTCAAAAGCTCCTTCATGACGGCCCTGCCCAGCGGACCCGCTCCCAATATGACTTCCATGCTGCATCCTCCCAAATGGTTTTCGCCAGAATGACTGTCTGGCTGTTTCTTATGAAAACAACAATAAACCCTATAGCAGCTATAGGGTCAATACGCTTTTCACAGGAATTTGAAGATCAACAATAAAGTCATCTGTGTTCATCATATGGGTAAAATCAATCAAATACCGCTCCAGCACAGGACCGTTTTCTTCATAGCCGTTCAGGCTCATCCAATCCCTTAAACGCTGGAACAGCAATTTGCACGTATCTTCATTAGGAAAGCCAGCGTATACCGCGGATATGTAATCCCCGCCTGGCAGCCATCGGGTAAAGGCAGGTTCGTGCTTACTTGGCAGCAGCGGCACACAGATCTCAATATCGGAGTCGCCTCTGTCAAACGTCAGTAGATCTTCATGGTAGATGGTCAAAATGTGTCCATCCATCGTCAATCCGCTCTCTTTGATCCGGTCCATCAGCGCCATGAAGCGTATAACTGAAGCCTCCATCCCGCATTCGTCACGTTTGCGTTCGAAAGCGACGAAGCGATCCGGATATGTCTTCAGCTCTACCACGACTTGCGAATGCTCGAATTCTTTGCGCAGCTGCCGCTGGGCGTTCAAATGCCGCAGCCTTTGGTCAATCGTTCCGACAACCGTCTCTAACGTGCGGATCGTTTCTTCCGCTTCTGCCTTCTTCCCACGCATAAGCTCTGGGATACCGTCCATGCTTTTGCTTTTGAGAATCTGACCGATCTGCTCTAGCGTGAACTGCATACTCTGCAGGTCTTGAACAATTTTAATCGCAAGAATATCTTGACTGGAGTAGTATCGATAGCCATTCTGCCCATCCACACGGTGTGGCTTCACAAGCCCGATTTTGTCATAGAAATGGAGGGTTTGGATCGAGGTCTGGCATATTTTCGCCGTCTGCCCAACCGTATATCCCTGCCTACTTGGCATAGTTTTCATAAGATAATTACGATTCAGTTGCTATCTGCCAGATCACACCGAAAGGATCTTCCAGACGACCGAACATCGTCCCCCAGAACATGCGTTCGAAAGGCATTTTCACAACGCCATCCTCGGATAGCGCATCAAATATACGGCGCGCTTCTTCTTCGCTCTTAAATTCCAGCGTCAAATCCAGACCTTGACCTCTATCCACCGTATCCTTACCTGAATCAGCCATAAAGAAGCGAAGGCCAAGGGCCTGCAGCTCTAGATGCATGATGCGATTTTTGATCGACTCATCCACATCGGGTATATCTGCGAACGTACGTAGGCTAACCATTTCCCCGCCCAGTGCCTTCACGTAAAAGTCAGCTTGTTTTCTTGCATTACTGCTGTAAATGTATGGAGTTAACGTTGCCATGCTGCTTCCCTCCTAATTAGTAATCGTTGGATACAGACCGATCATACCATCTCTTGCCTAGGGAAGTGAATATGATCCCCACACTAAGCGGTCTCTTCCTTGCTCTTTCGCTTCATACAAAAGCGCATCCGCTGCAGCTACGAGCTCTGTTGCCCTTTGCTCCTTGTCACGCACCGTTGCTCCAAAGCTCATGGTAATATAGAACTTATCCTCGTCAGTACCGAACTCAAGCTCGCGCAGCTTTTCTCTGAATTGATGCAGCAAATCACTGGCGAAATGCCGATCCTGTGTGTATAAAATGATGACAAATTCCTCGCCCCCATAGCGGAAGGCACTGCCATGCTCACTAGGAATGCTCGATTCAAACAATGTTCCGAGCGACCGTAGAACCGCATCCCCTGCCTGGTGACCATACTGATCATTAATGCTTTTGAAATAATCAATATCTGCCATCACAAGGGTAAAATGCTGCTGCTTTGCAATCGTTTCCTTGATCTCCTCTTGGAAGCTGCGGTGATTATAGAGCCCGGTTAGGTAGTCTTTTTTAGCTAAATTCTCGAAAATGCCCCTCTCTACAAAATGCTTTCGCTCCCGCGCCACGATGATGCCGCCAATCACACCGATCATGACCAAAAAAGCAAAATTGAAAAAATGCCGCGGCAGATCTTCTATCATAAAACCGCCATCGACCGTGATTACAACACCGATATAACCAAGAATCACCATGAGAGTTGCCACCATGGCCCCAACGAGACTCCAGTATAATGACGCATGCAAAATAACCAGATAAGCAATTGGATATACAGGACTCTGTGTACCTCCGGTTAGCGAAATAATCGCTACAAAGGCCACGTAATCTAACAGCACTCCCGTCCTCGTTGTGTAGCGGTAGAAGGCAGAGTCAATGGGACTGCGATGTATGGCAAATTCCGTTAATCCCATATAAATAACAGCAAAAACAAATAGACTCATAAAAATGATCAGATCTAATGTCGTTTGATGATAATACTTCATAAATAGAATGGTTGACGTCGGTACAAAAAACCACCGTACACAACAATAGGCAATTTCCAAAATGCGGTCAGATCTTCTAGTCACATGCACGGTGCAATCACTTCCTTGATATGGCATTGTACACATTTGAAATTCTATGGAAATAATAGGAAGTCCTGCCTCGTTCAATTTATATAAAACTTTTCTTGCTGAGCGTCGTCTAATACATTGCATGAATATCCATTTATTGGAAAGGTTGTGCTTCATGTTTATTCGACTTCGATCGGTCATTCAGCGGCATACGAAAAAAATCACCGCTATAGTCATCCTTCTCCTCCTGGTAACTTTATTTATCTGGCATTATCCCATTAGGAGAGTAGTCAACGAACCCCTAGTGACAGTGCCTGCTTCCCAAGAACCCTTGATTATACCATCCATCTCGCCTGTGAAAAAAGCTGATTTTGAGATTCTTTCGTGCCCAGCAGACTTTGACATCTACCCTTCTACGATCCAGAATTCGGGATTTACAGCTGCAAAAATGCCAATTCCCAAGCCCTTCACGAACGTCCGCCATGTATCAACCGGTCATCTGCTTGATCAAGCAGGTTATGGCATGGAATTTGGCACCTCCTACGCACTTATGGAGGATGGCAGTGTGTATCGATGGGGAAACCTGAGCTTCGAGGCAGGCATACACCCTTCTGGGTTTCCGCAAAAGGTGGCAGGAGCTCCGACATCGATTAAACAACAGGATGGACGCTTCGCTCTAACGCATCAAGGTGAGGTGTGGGATCTCGGTATCGGCGAAACACCAAAGCGTGTTCAAGAGTTGAAAGGTGCAATCGGCATCGCGCAAGCTTTTGATTCATCGGTGCTCGGTTGGTATCCGAATGGCGTTGTTCGCCTGTACGAAACTTATGGAAGCGACGGAAAACCTCTCACAAAGAAGTGGGAGCTGCAAGGTGAACTAACTGCAATGTATGCCACCCCCTATATAGCCTTAGCCCTACGCAAAGATGGAACCCTCGTCCATATACAGGATAACTCGTTTCAAAACTCGACTAGTTCGTTCCAAAATATTATGCTTCCCAATGGAGAAATGCCCACAAAGATCGAGACGACAATGTCTTACTCGACCAAAGCGTATATCCAGTCTGACCGACAAAAATGGTACATGATCAATCAGGATAATCAACTCGTTGACGCAACGGCACCTGACAGTACGATCCAGCTTACTGCGACGCAGTATTACACCGTTGCACTTCAGAAAGATGGATCTGTGTTGGCATGGGGTGATCTGCAAAACCTGCTGGGTCCCGATTATCAATCCGTCACGCCAGAGAAAGCAATTCGCCTAGACGGTCTGTCGAACGTGGCTAAACTTGCAGTCGGTTCCGATCATGTCCTAGCTCTAACCACCGACCGTCAGCTGTTATCCTTGGGTTCCAACATGTATGGCCAATTGGGACGTACATCGGTTTATACCGCAGTCCCAATTGCGATAGGACAGTGGCCCGGTCTTGATGCGCTATATCCTTCCTACGAATCCTATATCGCAATTAAAGACGGAGATGCTTGGTTATGGAAGACGGATGATACACCAAAGCCTCTACTACTAGGACAAAAAGTTAGCAAAGCTCTGAACAGCCATACGCTGCTAACATCAAACGGTCACTTGCTTCTTCTTGATCCATACGGTAGCAAAACATGCAGCATGCTGCAAACCCCCGAACCTATTGTTGATGTTAGCCACACTTGGAGTGGTTTCCTCATGGTTTTGCGGGATGGGCGGACCCTTTACGTCCAAGGCATAGAAGGGAATTCAGGACCGTTGAAGGTTTCTGATTTCATCTTGAATCCACGACCGAAGGGCGTCGTAACCCGCGTGTTTGGATCGCCTTCCGCATTTGCCTTGACGGATCAAGGTGAACTCTATTTCGCCCCCAAGATGGTCAAAGGAGCGTTCAGCTCTGATATGGTCCCAGCTCAAGCGGGGACGTCGTTCAGTCAGTTTTCTCCTATGGACTATGTGTTTAACGAAGGCTCCCGGTTCATCGCCTTAGCCTTAGATGAACAAAACAAGGTGCATGAGCTTACCCTCAAACAGACAGAAGGAAGTTCTGAGTCTAATATATTTACGGTTGAGATAAAGAAAACGGATCATCAGGCGCAGCAATTAACAGGTGGGGCCTACATTGATTCGCAAGGCATTATTCATGATACGAACATATTTGCCGATAACCATGTTTCTTTACCAGGTTCATCGAAACTTGTTACTACCTCATCTTATTATCATTTCCCGATTGAAGGAAGAGCTTACTTTTTTCATCATTTTGTTACGCAGGATGGAACCATTTACTGGCTGGGAGATCGGCCTTTCGTCCGCCAGGAGACCAGGGCTGGGGCTGTCGTCATTCCTTAGCGGAGGCCAAATTTTGTTTTTCACTGTTTCTTCTATACAATGAAAGGGTAAGAACATACTACCTACAGATAGACTCAATGAGGAGGTAATCCGATGAATAATTTTACATTCCACAATCCAACCACACTGCATTTCGGTCAGGGACAACTGGAGAAATTAACAGCTGAGGTACCTAAATATGGCAAGAACGTACTGCTCGTCTATGGCGGCGGGAGCATTAAGCAGAATGGCATTTATACGAACGTCGTTCATATTCTGAAAGGCTTGGATGTAAATATCTTCGAACTGAGCGGTGTAGAGCCTAACCCGAGACTAACAACTGTTCATCGGGGTGTAGAAATGTGCCGCAACCAGAACATTGACCTCATTCTAGCTGTCGGCGGTGGCAGCGTTATCGACTGCGCCAAAGCTATAGCTGTAGGAGCGAAGTACGAGGGTGACTTCTGGGATATCGTTACACGGAAGGCTTCTGCAACGGGGGCTCTGCCCTTGGGAACTGTCCTCACAATCGCAGCAACGGGCTCAGAAATGAACTCCGGTTCTGTCATTACGAACTGGGAGACGAAAGAGAAGCTCGGTTGGGGCAGTCCGTTCTCATTCCCTAAATTTTCGATTCTAGATCCTGCTCACACGACTTCCTTGCCAGAAAATCAGACCGTATATGGCATGGTTGATATCATGTCTCACGTGTTTGAACAGTACTTCCATCATACGACTAACACACCGTTGCAGGATGGCTTCTGTGAAACAATCCTTCGCACAGTGATAGATACGGCTCCGCGCTTGCTGCGAGATCTTGATGATCTGGAAGAGCGTGCAACCATTCTATATAGCGGTACAATGGCGCTTAACGGTGTCCTGAGCATGGGTGTTCGCGGCGATTGGGCAACCCATAATCTCGAGCATGCTGTTTCAGCCGTTCACGATATTCCGCACGGAGGCGGCCTTGCAATCCTCTTCCCGAACTGGATGACCTACACACTCGATGCCAACGTGGCGCGGTTCAAACAGTTCGCACAGAACGTCTTTGACATTGATGCGATAGACAAATCGGATCGCCAAGTTGCGGAGGAAGGCATCGCCGCTCTTCGTGAATTCTTCGCCTCCATTGGCGCGCCAAGTCGACTGTCCGATTACGACATCGACGACTCGACAATTGAGCTCATGGCCGATAAAGCCATGGTTTACGGGGACTTTGGCAACTTTAAGAAGCTGACTCGCGAAGATGTTGTGAGCATTTATCGGATGTCATTATGAAAAAAGAGTGAGCTGACATTATTGTCAGTTCACTCTTTTTTTCTTTCTGGGGAAAAAGCTGCAAATCATTTACAGACAGGATTTCATATGAAATACTTAAAGGGAAATTATCCCTTTTATGGAGGTTGTGTTGATATGAGCGAGGTTCGTATGTCAAGTCCGATTAAGAATCGAATTAGCAACGTCTTTATTCCCGTTCGGAATATTGAGAATGCGCGGGATTGGTACTGTAAGTTACTTGGTGTAGCTCCTGACGGGGATATCCTTTTCGGACACCTCTACGCTCTTCCCATGGATGGAACATCCCTTGCGCTTGATCAAATGCCCCTGTGGGGCGGCAACGAGCCTGGTGGCCCTCCGACCTATCAAACACCTGCTTTTATGTTTCAAACTGAGGATATTCAAGCCTCTTATGAATTCATGAAAAATAACGAAGTGGAGCTTGTTACGGAGATCCAAAATGAGCAATGGTTCGCTTTTCGTGATCCTGACGGCAACCTGCTTATGGTTTGTAAATAGCACATAATAACTACTGAATACTTAAAGCGACGTGGATCATACTATATCCATGAAAAAACTTACTTTTAGAGCCGATCAATTGGTCAGTTCCACCACGGCTTCCAAAAAATTTGGTGAACTGCGTAGGAAAGCGAAGGATCTACCCCAATTCATAACAGAGAATGGTGTCGTCGATACGGTATTGGTTGGGTACCCTTACTTCGAGCAAATGTTTGAACGACTGACTCAGCTAGAACAACAAGAGGAAGAGCGAATTCTGAATGAACGAATAGATCGAATCACGCAAGACCCAGCCTCTATTATGAATTGGAATGAAATCCGCAAAGAACCACACGAAGGAGCGATAGGCTATTCGTTTTGATGCAGGAGCAGCTCAGGAGTATTGGCAGTTGGATATTTCCGTATTAAATGAAGTCAATCAAGCAATCGATGAATTGAGTTATCGAGCGAATGAGGTTGGTGAAGAACTTAGCCATTATTCCGATCCTAAATTCGTAGGTTGTAAAGAGATTACCCTACAAGAGGCTGACATCCGAATTGTTTTTAGGATAACAAACGATATCGTAGAAATTCTGCGTGTGGTCCCCATTTCTCAAATAATGGAAGCAGCTGAGGCCCCTAATGATAAGGCATTAGACCATTTTCTAGGCAACCATCGTAATGAGTTCATTTTAGCTATACAAAAATGGAAACAAGAATATGAACTGCAATAAAGGCACCTGTTTTTTAAAGCCATTCAAGAAACTCAATACGATTGCCGAATGGATCATTCAAATAGAATCGTTTTACTCCCTCGTCGTCTCTTGCATCATCTGGAATGGTTTGTATGTTGTGTTTCGCCAAATATGTCTGCAACTCGTCTAATTGGCTTACCTGAAATGCTGGATGAGCTTTTGTAGCCGGAACAAAATCCTTTTGAACCCCGATGTGAACCTGATGAATACCGCATTGAAACCAAACACCGCCGCGTTTTCTTAAGTTTTCAGGTTTCGGGATTTCTGTCCAGCCTAGTAATGTGGCGAAAAAATTTCTCGCCTCATCTTCACAGCCTTCAGGAGCCGCTAATTGAATATGGTCAATCCCATCAAATGAAAAGTTCATACATAACCCCTCCAAACACATAAGTTTCAATTGAAGTTTCATGCAATGAAATATAGTTTCATTTTATCAATAACTTCCTACAAATTCCACTATTTATTTATGATTAATGTGTTGGGGAGCTATTACATGCTAACTATCTCATTTCATTGGAAATATCCAATAGATTTTCTGTTCAAGCAGTGGAAATCGTACTTCCATTGGATTTATCCAATAGAACGCGTTATTCTTAAGCCTGAATCAGAAAAGCACTGTAAATACTCCAATGGAATCCATTGATTCTCACAATTGCAGAGATTACTTCCTGTTGCAACGAAAGGCGAAGATCCCTCTAGGGTTCTTCGCCTTTTTTCGGTGCCTCACTTTAAAGCTACAGAGCTAAGCATGACAAATACTAATAACGCTGTGCCTGCAGCACTGTGTAGTCGCGCCACTCTTCTGGCAGTAGACGTTGATACAGCGGCTGTAAGTAGCGGTCGTCGATTAACAGTAGAACACCGCGATCCGTTTCGGAGCGGATCAAGCGCCCACCCGCCTGCTGCACTTTGTTCATGCCTGGGAACACATAGGCATACTCGTAGCCGTTTTTGCCGGTACTGTCGATGTAAGCCTTGATCAGATTTCGCTCCGGTCCAAGCTGCGGCAACCCGACACCGACGACGGCCACGCCTGTTAGTCGGTCTCCTACCAAATCAATGCCCTCCGAGAAGATACCGCCCATCACAGCAAAGCCTACAAGCGTCTTCTCCGTTCCCGCTTGAAACTCCGCCAGAAAGTGCTCCCGCTCCTCCTCCGACATCTTCGTATGCTGTACGAGAACTCGGAGCTGACTTCTCGGCACCTCTTCTGGATGCAGGTCCTCTTGTTCACCCACGAGGTCAGTAAAAGCCTCATATACGCTGCTCATATAAGCATACGAAGGGAAAAACACCAAATAATTACCCGAACGCTTCGCCATCAGCTCATACAGCGAGCGGGCAATCGGCTCGCGACTGCGCTCGCGGTCCTGGTAGCGTGTTGATAGAGGCTGAACGAAGACATCCAGCTGCTCTTTGGAAAAAGGGGACGGCACCGTCACGGAATAGTCGTCCTCCCCTGCCCCAAGCGTGTCCATGAAGTAGGACAGCGGCGAAAGGGTCGCTGAGAAAAACACATGCGACCGATAACCCTTGCCCATCTGCCGAAGCAAGTGGGAAGGATCAAGGCAGAACAGCTTCACGCTGACCTCGTTCCGTTCACATGCCATGAACGTCACATACCGTTCATCGTACAGCTTCGCAATGCGCCCAAAATTTTGTGCGCCGAAGTAAGCCTCCAGCAGCAGCGGTGTTGTAGACGGTGTGGCGCCTGCCCCAGCCAGCTCTTTTTCCGCTGCCGCAATAAACACGTCCAGCAGCCCGATCAATGGCTCCGGCAGCTCCGGCTCCACCTGCATCTGGCGATCCCCGATCTGCTTACGCATCGCAATAAAGTACTGATTAATGGCCTTGGCCGCATCATGCAGCTCGGCTCGAACGCCCTTGAACTCACGCTGAAGCGCAAGGAAATCTGATTTATTTAAAACGCTGGAATACATCTCGCGCGCACGGTCCACTAAATTATGAGCCTCATCTACAAGCAGCGAGGTTTGCCGCTTCTGTTCCTCAAACAGCCTTTTCAAATTCACACGAGGGTCGAAAATATAATTATAATCGCAAATGACAGCATCAGCTGCATAGGCAACATCGAGTGAAAACTCAAAAGGACACACCCGATGCTTTCGCGCATACGACTCAATGACTGTGCGGGTCATGATAGTCTCATGTCTCAGCAGATCGAGCACGGCTTCATTAATCCGGTCATAATAACCGTCGGCGAACTCACAATGCTCTTTTGAGCAGCGTACTTCCTCCTGGAAACACACTTTCTCCTTCGCCGTGATCGTGACGACTTGCAGCCTAAGTCCACCAGCCTGCAGAAGCGAATAAGCTTCTTCCGCTGCGGTACGGGTAGTTGTTCTCGCCGTCAAATAGAAGATCCGCTGCAGGAGTCCCTCACCGATCGCTTTGACCGATGGAAATAGGGTCGACATCGTCTTACCGATGCCTGTTGGCGCCTTGGCGAACAGCTTGCGCCCTTCGTTTATCGTTTTGTACACCGCACCGGCCAGCTTACGCTGCCCTTCACGGTAATTCGGGAACGGGAAAGACAGCTCCTTGATGCTCTGATTCCTGCGCTGTTCATGCTCATTTCTCGCCTCTGCATAAGGATAATACCGCTCCACTACGTCAAGCATGAACTGCTCAAGCTCGTCCGATGACATTTCAATAACAAATCGTCGAGTCTCTTCCGTATCAACCTGCATATAGGTGAGTTGAATTCGCATACGGCTTAGCCCTCGATCTTTGGACACCATATAGGCATAGCATTTCGCTTGTGCCCAATGAACCGGATAGGAATCTTCCTCGATTTGCCCAATATCGGATGAAGTTGATTTGATTTCGTCCACGGTAACCACGCCATCCGCATCCATCAGAAGCCCGTCACAGCGCCCATCAATGACAAATAAAAGATCCTCATAGGAGATCTCAGCCGAAACATAAACCTCGTGCTGGTCCGACTCGCCGTATTGCTTCTGTAGTTTTTGATGCGCCTTGGTCCCTTCCGTCAGCGCACGGCTCGTCCTAAAACCTGACTCAATACTGCCGCTGCGATATACATATTCCACCAGGGAGCGCACGGAAATGTTGACGTTAGGGGTCATCTCTACTTTTCTCCGTCCTAGAACATTTGTTCTTCATTGTAGCATGCACCAGTACTAAATAGCTACCTCTCTCACTATAAATGGAAGTATGTTACAATCAATTTCAATCGATTTTTTTTACCATTTAGACTCAAGAAAGGGCCCTACATGTTCTATTTCAGTAAGTTCTTTCTCAAACTTCTGCGGATGAATAATAAGTTTATTTTCGTTGTAGCCATCGTGTTTATCGTCCTATCTTCCGTGAGCGCTTACCTCTTAGAAAAAGAAACCTTTGGCAGCCTCTTCAATGGCTTATGGTGGGTCATGACGACCGTTACGACAACCGGCTATGGGGATTACGCTCCCAAAACCGTTGCGGGTAAATGTCTCGGCATGTTTCTCTACATTTTCGGAATAGGTCTGATCTCCGTTACTATCAGTAAAGTCATCGATTCACTATTCGTATACAGACAGCGAAAGGAAGAGGGCAAATTGAGATATCAAGGCGAACAGCATTTTGTGATCGTAGACTGGAGCAAAAACGCCGAGTTGGCGATTCAAGAAATTCTGAATACGGACTCGGAAACAGAGATCGTCCTCATAGATACACTGGAGAAAACACCAATCGTTCATAATCGGGTTCATTATATTCAAGGCAATCCTACCCTCATTGAAACGTTGGAAAAAGCTAATATGAAAAAGGCACGTTCTGTGTTCATCTTTGCCAATGAAACAACGGAAGATCATGCTATGCTTCGCGATCCCTCCTTCGTCGATGGCAAAACGCTGCTCGTTGCCACGACCATTGAGAGGAATTACCGAAACGTGCACTCCGTTGTGGAAATCAAAAACCGCGAAAACATGCAAAACTTCCTGCATGTCAACGTGAACGAGTTCATAATTGGCTCCGAGACGATCTCACAGCTTGCCGTTCGCTCTGCCTTTTCACCGGGCTCCTCCCGCATTGTGTCACAGCTTTTGACCAGACAATCGGGCGATAATCTTCATGTTCTTGGCAAAAGAAAATCATGGAGCACCTACCGTGACGCTTTCGAGCATCTGCTCCAAGAAGGTGCGACACTGATCTCCGACGGCGATCAATTGAACATCAACCGCAAGCTGGATCAACTCATTCCTGAAGATGCTCGGCTGTTCGTCATTTGTGATATCGATACATACGAACGCATCTCTACACGCACATAGTACAAAAAAGGACACCCTCTCTCTATTCATGTTGAGAGTCGGTGTCCTATTTCTATTTACCCCTTCGGCTGAACCCAGCGAAACGGTGTCGTATTAAAAAACAAGTTCGGATTGACCTGCACATTGTGCGCCCAAAAGGTAAAGTGCAAATGCGGCCCGGTAGAGAAACCGGTCGTGCCGACGAGCCCAATGATATCGCCCTGCTTGACCCGATCACCCGTTTTCACACGCAGCTCCGAGAGATGTGCGTACTGCGAGAAAAGCCCCATCCCATGGTCGATATAGATGGCATTGCCGGTCAAATATAGGGTTTCCGCCAGCGCGACTACCCCGTCGTTGGTAGCTTTGATCGGGGTGCCTTCCTTCGCGGCCAGATCAATGGCCATATGAGAGCTGTCGTATTTCCCGTTCACATAACGGGTGTGCCCATACGGTGTCGTCAAAATCCCCTCAACGGGCTGCACGAACGGCCCGCTGAAGAGAAATTCCGGCTCGGACTTACTTCGCGCCAGATCAATCTTCTTCTGGTCGGCTGCAATACGACCCGTGTCCTGCTTCATGCTTTCCATCTGAGCTGTTACCTTCAAATACTGCGTTTCGAACTTCTTCGATTCAATGGTTAGCGTCTGATCACCGATCGGATATTTCCCCGGCTTTGCACTCATCGTAATCGGCAAATACGTAAAGTATCCCGTTCCATAAGGCTGAAGGGTATACGTTTTATTCAACCAAGTGATACTCCCTGGTTCGTTATGACGCACCAGCACAACATCTCCTGGAGCTGCGCTATCCGGAACGAGCTTCCACTTCGAACCGATGACCGCTTTGGCGTCATCCTTGGTTCCGTAGAGCGCCGATTCCAGCTTCAATTGCTGCAGATGCTTCTTCTCTTTTAGAATGGCCTCTTTGACCTCGGTCGTCATACCGTCCACCCAGGTCTGTCCACCATCTGTTGTGATGAGCAATGGGTTTTTACTATCCTTCGTACTGGCGAGAAGCACCCATCCGATGCGAGGCGTCAGGAACTGCGATTGCTTCACTTGTAAAGAGGCATTGCCCACTGTAACCGTAAGCGGTTTTGGGCTGTCCTGACTGGCCGATCCTGAACTTGCCTCTAGGCTAAGCAGCTCCATGATCGGTCCGCCTATCGGCAAAGCGTTTCCTGCTTCCTCGGCGGTGAGGTCTGTCCCGAGCGCTTCTTGCCACTGCGCCCCACCATCCTCTGTTCTCGCGATTCCATCTGCATATTTCACCCAGCCGCGATCAAAATCGAGCATACGGAATTCCACAGCCTCTCGAGGTGGTGGCGTTGGTATAGGTGTTGCTACTACAACAGCAGGCGTGTTGTCTTTCCAAGAGAATGGTGCGCCGAATGGCGATTTACCAACCACAATCACCACACATGCGGCAAGTAGGCAGGCGCCTGCCAATAGCGGCCATTGACGACGTTTTCTAGATTTCACTGACATTTTTCCTCCCCCGCTACAAGTGAGTTTATGTGGGAACACAAAAAACCCGAAGACATCCGCGTCTCCGGGTTTCGTTATATTAAATTTGTACGCCCTTTTTGAGCGCCTTCTGATCCGTATTCGTGTTATTAACTAAAGGAAGTAACTTGACACTTCGAACCATTGTGGACTGACATAAATGACAAGTCGGCACGTGATCGAATGCAAAATTATCTCGCATCCAGCCTTTACAGCCTTCTTTTTCACAAGACCATACCGTCACATTTTCTAGAGGCATCTCTTCAAGCGACTTTTTTCTGGAATACATGGATAAACCTCCTTAGAGTTTTACGTTAGTAAAACTAGCTTGGTAAGCATTGATTTAGCGTTTTGCTATTTGCAAAACATTCTTCGTCCTCATAAGCTAAATTGAAAAAGACTGCCATTACACAAGTAAAGGCAGTCTTTTTAATTATATTACAGTTTTACAACGTTTTCTGCTTGTGGTCCGCGGTTGCCTTGAACAACGCTGAACTCAACGTGTTGGCCTTCGTCCAAAGTTTTGAAACCGTCGCCTTGGATTGCGGAGAAGTGAACGAATACATCGTTGCCGCCTTCAACTTCGATGAAACCGAAACCTTTTTCTGCGTTAAACCATTTTACTGTACCAGTAGCCATGAGAAATACCTCCAAAAATAAATTAACATGTTTTTATTCTTCAAAGAGAAAAAATTCACACATTGCAAAAGGTTCACTAACAAAAATGAAAACCCTTTATAATATGTGAATTCAGGTTCTTTTTGTCGATTGGATTTATCATACCATACCTATCTTGAAAACGCAAACTATTTCCAGTTAATTTATTACAAAGTAACCGCTTTCCTCATAAATTTGGCGAATGGCAGCGGATGTATTTTTAACCCCTACTTAAGTCTAGGTATTCACTTAGCCTCTGGACCGTGTGCCATATTAAGCAGGGGGACTATACTGAAATTATCGATTCTTAGGAGGGTTTTCATTGTGTACAGCATAAGTATTCAAATCATACTGTTCGTTTCTTTGTTATTCGTCATTTTCACCTGGATAGGGAGTGTCAAAGCATCCCGATTATTATATAACCAGAATTTGGAACGATTGCACCGCAAAGCAAGCAAGCTGCTGTTCTGGTCATGGTTCCCAGTTATTCCAGCTGCCGCTATCATTGGAGCAATTGTTTGGATGCAGCAATCCATGGATCCAGTCTTCTGGCAAGACCGCGTGTTTATTCAAGCGCCGCTGGTAGTTGTTCCTATTTTGACCATCTGGGTCGTATCGGTTCCTAAACTGATCAAATTGCGTTCCTTAACGAAGCAAAACTTAGCCGAACCTGGTGCCGCAATTGAGCCAACTATTTACCATAGAGCTGCTAGCCCTGGTCTCATTATTCCTTTTCAAATGACGGCTCTAGGCGCGTTAACCGCTTTATATTTCTCACTCGTGCCTCCGGTTCCATTTCGGTGGTTGGAAATTTCCATACCTTTGACTGCCTTTGTACTCTTAACAGCTGGACTTTGGTGTAGACATCAGATTCGCTTCAAGCAGGTAAGTAAAATGGAAGTTTACGTCATTCCCACCTTTTGGAAACGCGCCTTAACGATGGTAGGTGTAATGGCTGTTGTGGCTGGATCTGTCTATTATTTGTTTATGTTAGCGATGAACAATAGTCAATTGCCAGCGGAAATCGATATGGCGAGCGGGACACATGATTATGGCGGTCAGGCAGTAACGGCGAGTATGAGTCCGCATAAACACGGGATAGAGGGAACGAACGGTTCTTCTGCCAAAATGGTGTCTGTTGCTGACCTAACAGGTCCGCGCGAAGGGACGCCCGATCGTCATTTTACACTTACAGCTCAGAAAAAGACGGTCACACTTAGCTCTGGCAAAACCGTGGATGCTTGGACGTATAATGGGCAAATTCCAGGACCAGAACTGCGCATGAAAGAGGGAGAGTTGGTCGAGGTCACTTTGGTCAACGAGGATATCGAGCAAGGTGTTACCGCGCATTGGCATGGTTTGGATGTGCCGAATGCCGAGGATGGCGTTGCTGGGGCTACGCAAAATGCGCTTATGCCGGGCGAGACTTACACGTATCGCTTCCGCGCTGAGCAAGTGGGCACTTTCTGGTATCACTCTCATCAAGATTCACAGGAAGCAGTTAGTATGGGGCTTTTTGGAGCGTTAATCGTTGTGCCGAAGGTGGAAACCCTGCAGCAAGTGAAGGACATCACGGTCATGACACATCGCTGGAAAGGCAATACTTTTGCCATTGGAGCGTCAGATCAATTAGAACGCATGACGATCGAGCCAGGGACGCCTGTCCGAATGAGACTTATTAATACAGACGATTGGGTACAGCAAAAATATACCTTTGTCGGCACTCATTTTGAGGTGGCGGCGATTGATGGAACAGAACTGAATAAGCCCGGTGTGTTGACCAATACGCATGTTGTTGTGCCTACAGGTGGTCGTTATGACATCACATTCATCATGCCAGAGCGTCCTGTGTACCTGAATGTTGGCGGTAATCGCAGCAGCGGCATCTTGATGTCACCGGATGGGAAGGGAGAAATTCCTGAGCTTCCTCAAACGGTCGCTTTCGATCCTCTTCAATATGGGAACCCGACCTCGACACCCTTTGATGCTAATAGCCGTTTTGACAGAGATTTCACCTTGATCTTGGATAATAAACTCGGATTCTATAATCGTAATCTGGATTTCCTTTATACGTTGAATGGCGAAGTATTCCCGAATACACCAATGCTAATGGTGAAAGAAGGCGATCTCGTCAAAACGACCATCGTGAACCGAGGTAACGTCGAACACCCCATGCACTTACACGGTCATCATGTGCTAGTCTTGTCTCGCAATGGTAAGCCTTCCACGGGCAGCCCTTGGTGGTCCGATACGCTGGCTGTACTGCCGGGAGAAACTTACGAAGTGGCTTTCGTTGCAAATAATCCTGGACTTTGGATGGATCATTGCCATAACCTCGTACATGCCGCAGCAGGAATGACAATGCATCTTATGTATGAAGGTGTTACGACACCATTCTCAGTAGGAAGCGGCACGATTAATCATCCAGAATGATTGACTCCGTTTTCATAAAAGAGGGAGGGGATGTCAGAATAGGTAACATAGACTGTTGACAAAATGACCTGTATCGGTTTACGCTAGAGGAAAGCAAGCAGGAACTGAATACTACCCCTTTCGTATAACCTTAATAATTGGATTAAGGGTCTCTACTTAGAAACCGTAAATTTCTAGCTACGAAAAATGTGCGCATATTTGGCATATTTTTCGTGGCTAGTTTTTTTGTGTCCATTGCTTCATACAATACAAGGAGTAGGAGGTTTATAACGATGACAACCATTCTAATTAAAGATGCGCAAATTGTGACTATGAACCGCAATGGAGATATTATTACAGGGGATATTTTCATCGAAAATGACCGAATTACCGCAATTGGACCGGATTTGAACCCCGCGCAGGTGGATAAGGTGATTGACGCCAAGCACCGCACGATCATTCCAGGCTTCATTCAAACCCATATTCATTTATGCCAAACCATATTCCGCGGCAAGGGAGACGATCTGGAACTAATGGATTGGTTGAAAAAGCGGATATGGCCGCTCGAAGCCTCGCATGACGAGGAATCGATCTATTATTCCGCCATGCTTGGCATCGGCGAGCTGATTCAAAGCGGTACAACGACGATCGTCGATATGGAGACGGTGCACCACACCGACTTTGCTTTTCAAGCTATTGCGGAGAGCGGCATGCGCGCTTTATCCGGCAAGGTGATGATGGACAAAGGGGACGAGGTTCCTTTTGCTTTGCAGGAGAAGACCTCCGAATCGCTTCAGCAAAGTGTCGATTTGTTGGAGAAATGGAATGGCCACGACGATGGCCGCATCCAGTACGCGTTCTCTCCACGATTCGTCATATCGTGTACGGAAGAGCTGCTGCGTGAAGTCCGCAGCTTATCAGAGCAGTACCAAGTGAAAGTGCACACGCACGCATCTGAGAATCTCGGCGAGATCGAGATTGTGCAGGCAGAGACTGGCATGCGCAACGTCGTCTACCTCGATCATCTCGGTTTGGCGAATGAGCGCCTTATTCTGGCGCACTGCATTTGGCTTGATGAAGAAGAGAAGCGCATCATCCATGATCGAGGCGTGCATGTGAGCCATTGTCCCGGCTCTAACCTGAAGCTTGCTTCAGGCATTGCCGAGACGCCCGACATGCTGAAGCTCGATATCTCCGTCAGCCTCGGAGCTGATGGCGCGCCGTGCAATAATAATCTCGATATGTTTAACGAGAT
This sequence comes from Paenibacillus germinis, assembly GCF_013141785.1. Taxonomy (NCBI): domain Bacteria; kingdom Bacillati; phylum Bacillota; class Bacilli; order Caryophanales; family Paenibacillaceae; genus Paenibacillus; species Paenibacillus germinis. The sequence goes on along the minus strand of NZ_WHOC01000012.1, from coordinate 28,084 downwards.
GCGTTTGGCTGCGCTTATCCAGAAGCCGATACACGGGCCGACGGCTATGAATGCGCAGACGGTCTTCCGCATGGCGACCATCGGTGGCGCTCGCGCGGTCGGCATGGAGAAGGAGATCGGCAGTCTCGAGGTCGGCAAGAAGGCCGACCTCGCCATTCTCGATCTCAACAACTTTCACACGTATCCGTCCTTCGACGTGGATCCGATCTCTCGCATCGTTTACTCAGCGACGCGAGCTGACGTGGAAACGACGATCATTAACGGTCGTATCATCATGGAAAACCGCATCATGCGGACGATTGATAAGGATATCATCCTGCCCGAAGCGAACCGCTCCATCCAGCGGTTGCTCAAGCGAGCCAACCTTCGCTAAGCGACGGTTAGCTGAAAATCAAATCGGCATGCTAACTAGAGAGGGCGTTTAAATCAATCGGAGTAGCTAGCTCTGCGTTACTTTGTTTAGATCACTTGGAGTAGCTAATTCTGTGTACTTGCTCTCTAGATTCTAGTGGTTATTCATTGTTGATGTAAAAAGTGCATTAAATTCAGTCTATATTGGCGATTTCAAGAGATTTGCTGCAAAAAGTGCATCAAATTAGTCAATTTCTACCCATTTTTGTTCAAACTGCCGAGATTTGATGCACAAAATGCATCATCGCTGCTCAAAATCAAAAATAGCCGATGATTTGATGCACTTTTTGCATCTATGATAAGAAAGAAAGCCTCCAAACCCACGAGTGATCCGTGGACATGGAGGCTTTTACGATATGATCACTCGAATGAAGCACGAAGATCGCTATTTTTCCGTTGAACAGACTTCATTAAATCGGCATTAACTTCTTTCTCGTCCGCCATGCTAATCAGCGCATGAACATCCTTCGGCAAGCATTTCCCGGCGTACCCGCGACTATCCTCATACACGAAGGTATGGCTGCGGCCGATTCTCGGGTCCTCGAGCCAAACTTCCCGCAGCTCATTGTAATCAATCCCGTGTGCCCCGGCAATATCATAAAACTCATTGCAAAACGACACTTTAAGCGCAAGGAAGCAATTCTCCATATACTTCGCCATTTCGGCTGTGCGGGCATCTGTCCGACGGATTCTCACTTCTGCGTTGTAGACTTGCTGATAGGCACGAATCACAAGGCTAACATCCTCAGATTCGCCTCCAAATGTAAGCCAAGTCCGGTGACGCAAATCCGAAAAGGGGTGATCAACGGTTTCTCCATAGTATTCCGGCTGGAACACGATTCTTTTCCCCGTTCGTTCCTTCATAGCGTCAGTGAACCCTACGGGAACTGTCGAGCGAATCACAATGACTTTAGCTGTCAGCCACGTAATCACTTCTTCCACGATGGACGTATCACATTTGCCGCTCGGGAGCGAGGGAGTCGGAACACAGACGAAAACAACATCACTTTCGTTTACCTCCGCTTGGTTGCCTACCTGCATAGGTGCATCATAAACCGCAGCGTTTGGAAACAAAACATGTATCGCCTTCCCAACATGACCGTATCCAACAATTCCTATGTTCATCGTCATTCAGTCCTCGCTCCTTATGCTTAACCATTCGAAATTCTTATTGCTGCTATCAAGCAGCCACTTTCTCTTCTTCTACCTGCTCCTGTTCATGACGCTTCTTCTGAACGGCAAGCAAGATGAATACCAAAAAGTAGTATCCCCAGTAACCGACGAATTCTTCCAGTGAAGGGTTCTGTGTATAGCCTAGGAACGCTTTGAAGAAAATGCCAACTTGGCCGTTAATAAGCGGCTCTTTACCCATGTCACGGAGATATTGCACACCATCAATTGGATGCTCCGGCATTAATCCCGTTATATTATATATTTCACCGATTTGGTGTCCCGCTGTCCGATATAAACTTCCAATAATGCCCAAGTCCTGCATGATTCCAATAGCTTGCACGAACAAACCCGCAGAAATCATCATCAGAAATACACTGGTTATGCGAAAGAAGGTGCCCAGCCGAATTTTCTTCGTCCCTTTGAAAAAGAGAAGGCCAATTACGACAGCCAGAATGAGTCCACCCAGTGCTCCCCAGCTTTCGAGTGCTTTCTGTATGTTTCCACCTGTAATTGCCGCAAAGAAGAAAACTGTCTCCACGCCTTCGCGCACAACGACTAAGAACGAGTGGACGACCATATTAATGGCGCCGCCAATGGTTAGAATATGTGCAACCTTGCTCTGAACCTTGCCTTGCAGTTCGCTATTTTGTTTGCCCATAAACATGATCATATGTGTCAGCAGCCCGGAAGAGACGAGCATGATACCGATTTTCAAGTAATTTTGGCTGCCCATACTGGCGAATCCGGTCAATAAAACCTGGAAAGCCAGGGCCAATCCGTAACTCACGATCAAAGCCAGAAACACACCAACCCATACCCATTTATGCCAGTGCACGGCATCAATACGCGTTAAATACGTAACGATTACACCAACAATGAGAATGGCCTCAAGCGCCTCACGAAACGTAATGAGAAATGCCTGTAAATCCATAATCCGCCGCCCCCAGTTCTCTTCCTTGTTTCAGCATGCTGAAAGACACTTGCGCCTACTAGGCACAAGTGTCTTCGCTATGAACGAAATGATTAACGAAGAATGATAATTTCACCATTTTGGTAGAATACGCGTTTACCGAACAACTCAGCTACTGCACGCAACGGAATGAAGGAGCTGCCATTTTCGATAATAACCGGTTGATCTAGTTTGACTTTCTCATTCACTTTACCATTCTCTACCACTTGATCGGATCCTAAAGTAATTTCTGTTTTCTTACCATCTTTTGTGATAACAACTGTTTTCGTTGCATCTACCCATTCAACCCCAGCTTGAATCGCTTGTGCAATAACACGAACCGGCACTAATGTGCGACTGCTTTCTGCGTTGATGAAAGGGGCATTCTCAGCTGTGAAAGCAGCGCCGTCCACTTGATACGCTTTGTCGCCAATTTTCAAGCTGGAACCATCTTTGTCAACGAGGAACTTAAGAATTTGGAAACCGTACTCTTGTGCAGCAGCCAGATCGGATGCGTCTACAGCGTTTGAGAATTTCGTTGCCTCTTCAACCGCAGCCGCATACTTCTCTTTACCTAAGAAAACTTCTTGGCTAGCAAGGAACATGTTGCCTTCTGCTGCATATCCGCGTGCACCTTGCAGGTCCCTAGCTTCAAGCTTCGTGAATGCTTGTTTCACATATTCGGATACTTTACCGATCATAGTGCGTTGTAACGCATTTTGGATTTCGTCTTTTTTGATTTTGCTTGCATCGCCGGATGCGAAGGCATCTCTAACGAAGTTAGCATCTGCGATACTGCCGCCTCTTAGGTATGTGTATACAGGCATGTAGAGGAAGTAACCCTCTGTAATCGCTGCAGCTTGATCAGCAGGAGCCTTCGTAGCAATGCTTTCTGCGTATGTAAAAGTAGCGAGTGTGTAGTTTTTGATCAACGTTTTGTCTAAGAATTGACGGTGAACATTGAAGTCATTTAAGTTATTGTCTTTAATATCCTTTTGCATAAGTTCAATTGTTGTTTTCAAAAGTGCAACCATGTTTAAGCTATATTTCGCGTCACGTTTCACAACGTTTGGTTCTAGAACAGCTTCATAAATTTGTACGACTTTATCAAAAGCCGCTTTCGCTCCGGCAACATCGCCTTTGGTCAAAGCAGGACGCACTTGGTTGTTGACCAAATCACGTACAGCCAAGAAATAGTACCATTGTAGACCCTTATCAATCGCTTGTTTCGCTTGGTCGACTTTCAAATCGCCTTTGATAGCACTGTCGAGGACAAGTGTGATGTTCGCATCGATCTTAGGATCGTCTGCTTTAATTGTTGTATCAATGCGTTTAACTTCTGTTTGGAATTTATCTACGTATAATTTCTGAACATCTGCAAGTACCGTTTTATCCGTGAAAAGAGCTTTGATATCCGTGAAAGACTTGATGGAGGCAGCGATCGTTTGATCTTCTGTGATTTGGTATTTACTTTCTGCAAAAGCAACGGATGTAACGGTAACAACGCTAGATAAAGCTAATGAAACACTTAAAGCTACAGCTAGAAATTTACGCATAATAAGTTTCTCCTCTATTCATCTCAAGTTTGTTTAAGAAATAATTAAATCCACTTTCTTTTACGAGCGAACCATACGCCCCCGCCAAGAAGTATGATAACCCCTCCGATAACAGCGATGCTGATAAACGGATTCGTTTTATCGGAACGTTCCATAGGTGCATGCGCCGACGCTTCTTTCGCCGGCTCAGCTTGCTTAGTATCCGAACCCGCTGCTTCCGACGCTTTAGCTGGCGCTTCTACAGCAGCTGTAGGCTGAGCAGCATCCGTGGTTGGCGCTGGACTAGCACTAGCCGTCGCTGTAGGCTCAGGCGACTTCGTCTCCACTGCTGCAGCTGCATCGGGTGACTTTGTTTCTGTCGGTTTAGCATCTTTAACCGGTGATACTGGTTGTTCTGCCTTGACCCCTGTCTCATTCTTAACGGGCGCAGTTGTTGCCTGTGGTTTGGGAACTGAGGTAGGCTCACTTGAAGCAGCTGGCTTGACGTAAGCCTTATAAGGGAATAAAGGCTTCACCTTACCATAGATAAAATTGACCTTTTCCTTGAAGACATCTGGCTGTACATCCTTCTTCCCTACACCGAACAATCCAGGATTCCCTAGCGCTTCAAGTGCAGCTTCGAAAGCTTTATTAATTTCACTCGAACCCGCTCCCACATAAGGCTCCAGTGTGTCGAAGGTCGCCTTAGCTTTGGCTAGCAAGAGTTTAGACTCTGCATAATCATCAATGCCTTTAGTAGCATAGGTAAACCGTCGATCCAAGTTCATCACGAGGACAGCTTTGAAATTAGCAATGACTGCTTTACTATCTTTGGCCTGGAAATTAGCATCCAGTGTGGCAGCTATTCCTTCGCCGAAGTGCGATACGAGTTCTGCTCTAATCTCCTTGTAAGCACCTTCCGCAGCGCCCCAATTGTCCGCACCATCGCCTACACTGGTTTGAACCAGCTTAAAAGTTTCAGCGACTGCTTCTGTATTGGCGTCACCATACGAATAGGCCAGCGCGGAGGATGGCAAAATGATCAATGCCGTTAGAACAAAAGTCAAACCGACTAGTAGCCATCGTTTCATGTCTTCACCCCTGTTATGATTGTTTGGAACCTCGCTGTCATTGATAATGATAATCATTGTCCATATTTGTGTCAACCATTTTTTTACTCCGCTGAAAAGAGGAGCCCAGACTTAACGCACCCACTCATATAAAATGACGTGAGCATAAGCCGGATCAAACAGTGCATCTGACTTAAACTCAGCAAGCTGCTTAACATGCTCCTTCACCGATTTGCCTTGCTGCTCAAAGCCATGAACGACATGATCGGTTAGCAGCACTCGCCGTTCGGGATTCGACCCAGCCAACGCTTGAAAGTACCCGTACGTATAGATGCGCTGATGATCGTAGTCGGCTTGCAAGTACTGCAGGACTCTCGTTTCTTCCCATGTAAACAGCAGGAGAGGCTCTTGCAAGCTGCTTACATAGTCATGAAGCTGATAAACCGCCGGCTCTTCTAAGGCCTGCCGTTTCTGAAGCTGAGCCCCGTAGACGACTTGAATGGAAATGAGGCTAATGAGAAGGGCGTATAGGATCGTTGGCGCTATTCTCAATAGACGTGTCCCATGCGTGGATGTTTTTAATCCCTCTGCCGTCCGAATGATAAAAACAAATATAAGAAGTAACATCGGGGCAACGACGGGAACGATATGACGCGGTTTCTCAATGTTTTGACCAAAAAGTGCCCAAAGGGTGTACAGAACGGCACACCCAACGAGCCAGAAGATATAACGGTGATTTTCATTGCCCTGCACACTTGGAAGAGCGAATCTCCGACCAATAACCGCTGCAGCAACCATAATAACAAGCCATAAGCCAATGAGAATGGAACCGCCTAGCAGGGCTGATCCCAGTAAATTGTATCCAATGAGCTGGTAGATTCTTTCTCCAAGCGGCATCGGGGTAGAGATAATGCCGCCGCCCCATTCGGAGAAGTGTCCTTCAACGAAAGCCAGTGAGAGCTTCCAGAAACCTGCGAGAGTACCTTCGGAAAGCACCAACCCAGCTATCCAAAGCAGTTGAAACAACAGCGCAGCCAAGGCCGAGCACCCCATTCTCAACCATCTCTGCCAACCTCTCGCACCGTACTGCCAAATTCCGTACCAGAGCGGTACTAAAGCTAGACCGTAGGGAAAGAAGGATAGGCGTGTACCCATAAGGAAGCCGAACATCAACAGCGCTAGACCATGACGAAGCATTGAACCTGGACGATCCATCGCAAAGCGGATACTCCAAAGAAACCACCACAATAAGGCCATACCCGCACACTCCGACATGGGACGTGAGGACATAAGCCAAATGTAGGGGCTGCTTAGTACGAGCGCTGGCAGTAAAAGACTCTTCATGCCGCTGTCTGTCAGACGATTTGCCAGTAAAAACATCGGAACTGCAGAGCTTAAGGCTGCTAGGGTATTAAAGACTGATAAAGCTATAATGGGATTATTCAACCACTGGTTAATAATCCATCCACCTAGAATAAAATACGGATAACCTGGAAAATGAGGCTGCATGGCGAGTAGATCATACCTATGCAGAGCCAACGTGAAATCGACCTCGTCCCACGTTCGCGCAAAGGGGCTGGCGTAGACAATACTCAGGCACGTCACTCCAGCAATAACCGCAGCTGCGAACAGCGCCAACCATATTGCATTACGTCTCATACGCCCGCATCATCTCGATTCGTCTGTGGATTCACATTTCGTTTGGAGACAGGGCGTCTCATTTCTTTATAGATCGCTGGAAGAACGGAGGTTACATATTGTCTGAATTTGATGAAGGATTGCCCCTTCGTACGAACTTGATAGGTGATCGGAATCTCTTCCAAGCGATATCCTTGGCGAACCAGATTCAACGTAAGCACCTGAGCATAGTTATAATCGTGGACAATAACGGCATTCTCCATGGCGTCGCGGGAAAACCCGCGCATCCCGGATTGGCCGTCATAAATCCATCTGCGCAGCAATATCGCCTGCAGCAGTGTGAACGTATAGTTGCCTAAGCGGCGATGCAGCTTCATGCCTTGGATCTGCCCTTTGAAGCGTGAGCCGAAGGTGTAGTCCGCGCGCCCGGCGATGATGGGCGCAAGGACGTCCGGGATTTGTTCCGGCGGGTACTCATTGTCCGCATCGATCATGATGCCAATGTCGGCGCCTAGCAGGCAGCATTGCTTCAGCCCTTCACGAACGGCAGCGCCGAGCCCTTGATTGTGGGGGAACGACACGATGTGGTCGGCCCCCGCTGCCTTGCTGGCGGCGACCGTACGGTCTTTGGAGCCGTCGTCGATCACCAGCACCTCCACCTCAAACTGGGGGTGGAAAGCTCTCGGCACGCGGGCAATAACCCCGCTGATATTCTCTTCTTCGTTATGCGCAGGCATGAAAACGATGATTTTCTTCTTAGTCATGATGCTTGATAGCCTCCATTAGGACGGGTCCGCGACTATGGCTCGGGAATGGAGCCCCCAGTAGATAAGCTAGGGTCGGAGCCATGGATACTAGGGAATGCTTTTCATCGATGCGACGGCCGGCCTCAATGGCCCCACCATGCAGGAAGAAAGGCACATAACGCTCACCCTCATCCAAATGGCCATGCCCGCCAATACCATCAGCCTGCCCGTGATCGGCACATATGATAAGTGTCGTATTCTCCATCATGCCGCGCTCTTCAAGCCAGCCGACGAATTCTTCAATTAATTTATCGGCTTCTGCGATTTTTTGCGTGTAATCGTCATATAAAACGCCTCGGCTGTGACCCGTTTGGTCAACACCAATCAACTGGGCAACGAGTAAATCCGGGTTTTGTTCGGCCATGATCTTCTTCGCCCGTTCGATAATATTACGATCTGCGACATCGTTATGCATCACAGCGGTCACACTCTCAACATCGTCTCCCATGGAGTCGATTAAGTGCGCTATGCCGAGCAGACGTCCTTTTTTCCCAACCTTACGCAGCGAATCAAAAATACTCTCAACCCGAATACCCAGCCTCCAAACCATATTGGAGCGAATACCGTGCTCGCGCGGGTAAGTACCTGTAAACATCGAAGAGAAACATACCACGGTACGCGCAGGATACACGGTTTCCATTTGGGCATATTCCGTGCCTTCTGCTCGCAGTTTCTTCATAAATGGCGCGTCGGCTTCTTCAAAGCGCTCTTTGCGCATCCCGTCCACGACAATCACAATAACCTTCTTGTTCAGCGCTTGTCCGCCCGCTTGTACATCGCTTGAATCACGTGTGTACGTAGGGATTTCTGTTGGTTTCCAGTCAAACAAATAACGATGGAGAATGAAGCTGTATATCAGCAATCCGCCCGCAAATAGAAGCCCCGTACCCACATCAGCGGAAACGCCAGCCTCAAATTGACGGTAATAATGATTCCATACGAAAAGCAGCAGCAAAAACTTAGGCATCTGCTCCTGCGCATTTCCGCTAGTTGAGTCACTATTTTTCAGAACAAGCTTCCAGAACCGTGTGAAATTCCACCAAGTCGTCCCAATTCTCAGATGATAGTAAAAAGTGCCCCAGAAATACACCGTAAAGAAGTAGAACAACCCAAGCGCTAGCAAATACAGCGAGAAATCAGACCGCTCCCAAATCAGCAGTGCAGCAATTAACGGCGTCCATAAATAATTTCGCAAAAAAAGCGGAAAATCAAAGCAATAATAGAGCACAAAAAGAGGGAGGGTCACGAGCAGCCCCAAACCTGCGGCACTCCAAAAGCTAGGATCGGACCATACGCCGATATGATAGAGCAGAAAGACGCCCACAACGAAAATCGGGGTAAACGGTTTTCCCTCATTTAGCAAATTCCAGCAGCGAGCTGCGACTATTTCAAACGATGAAGCTTTTTTCATTTTAATCATCCTTCCGTGCGTTGCCATTCAATGATGGTTTTTTTTGACTCGTAAGCCGCCCAATCCAGGTTTTTATCTCGCGCCAACGTAAGGGCATTCGCACAAGTGAATACGCCCCTAACGTATAAGCAAATAGAAATTTAAAGGTATGCGACACAAGCGCCGCTCTATAAGCATCCTTACCATCAACACCCAACAAGACAAGGGACCCGCTCATTGTACTCTCATAAGTACCTATCCCACCTGGGGTAATATGAAAAATTTGTCCAGCAATCGTCATGCTATTCGCCCAAACGAGCGAGATTGTCCCAAGCTGCAAGCCGATCATGTGAGCAACAGCAAAAATAACACCAGCTTCTAGGATCCAGCTTAGAGCAATTAAGCCTATAATGATGATCCCTTTACCAGAAAGCATTTTTAGATGAAAATAAGCGGAATGCTTCACTATAAAAGGAATTTTGCGAATCACAGGCAAGTAATGCGCTGTTGCGAGAATCACCGTTCCCCCAGCCAGCACCGTCACCCATATCCAAGAAGAGGGTAGTCCTAACCGTACGATGCCGATTCCTCCAATGCCAGCAAGCACGAGCATATCAAGCAATCGCATGACCGCAACCGAATGGAACGCATCTTCCCATGATTTTCCCCCATGCTTCATATATAAGCCAGCACGAACGCCATCTCCCGCTTTGACCGGAAGTACATGATTTACGAGCAAGCTATAGCTAATAGCATGAAAATAGATGCTGAATCGCACCTCGGGTCCTGCGTATATTCGCCAAGCTGCGGCCTTTAGGAGGAAGGAGAGCAGGTAGATGACGAACATGAAGACCAACCATTGCGGTTGATGGAAAAGCAGACCTACGTCGCGCAGCCATTCCTTTGAATCGAACCATTGCCATGTTAAAAAAATAGAACAAACGATCAAAAGAATCGCCATGAAACGAACAATTTGTTTCTTCGTTAGCATATTTGTTGTGACCTTCTTTTAGTTAAGGGGTACCTCAAACTATTTTAATGTGAGAATGAGAATCATGGTCAGTATAGGCGGTTTAGGGGGTTACGTCAACCTAATCTTACTCTTTTAGATAACCAAGGATAAACGACTCCGTCGTCCTTCAGGGACGAGCGCGTTTGTCAAGGTAGATGCGAAGCAAAAGTATAAAACTTATACTTTCTGATCTACGAACAAATCACCTTGTGGGTGAATAATCACGCAGAGCAAGACTGACGATCGGACAGAATGACTATAGCGATTCTTTATCCGCATTGTCCTTATATGTTTTGTTATCATGTTTATAAGGAAACATGATGGATTTATTCGAAAGAGAGTGAAGCTAAATTATTAATGAAACAATCTATGTCAGCAGGCTTCGAGCAGCTGGTTGTGTTTTCGCCGAAGAGGAAGCCCGGTTACTCGCCTCAGCAGCCCAGACGTCGGACGATCTCATCACCATGGTGGATCGTCGAATCGCCGGTTTGCCTCTCGAACACGTCATCGGATGGGCGGAATTTTGCGGTCTCAAGATAGCCGTGGATCCAGGAGTCTTCGTTCCTCGCCACCGCACAGAGTTTCTCGTTCGCCAAGCCGCAGCCCTCGCACAGTCAGGAGCCGTAGTGGTCGACCTGTGCTGCGGCTCGGGCGCGGTGGGCATAGCACTGGCTGCCGCCTTAGAACGGATCGAGTTGCACGCCACCGACATCGACCCAGCCGCAGTACGGTGTGCCCGCCGCAACGTCACTTCCGCCAGTGGTTACGTATATGAAGGCGACCTCTACGAGCCGCTGCCCGCCATACTGCGAGGCCGCGTCAACATCTTGGTCGCCAACGCACCTTACGTCCCCACCGAGGCGATCAGGTTGCTGCCTCCAGAGGCCCGAATTCACGAGTCGTTGGTGGCGCTCGACGGGGGCGCAGATGGGCTTAACGTCCAGCGCCGGGTGGCGGCTGCAGTGCCAATCTGGCTGGCACCGGGCGGCCATCTTCTGGTCGAGACTAGCCAGCGGCAGGCGCCGCAGACAGCCAAAATTTTCGCTAGCAATGGGCTGATCCCGCAAGTGGCCAGATTAGATGAACTGGACGCCACAGTCGTAATAGGAACCAGGCCCAACCTGCCCGCAAACGAGAGTTGATACCTGCTTGGCAGAGCAGCTAAATAAAAACCCAGTCTAACACTTTATTTTTGGTGTTTTGACTGGGTTTTTGTTTATAGATTTGTTCGATTGTGAATGAATTGTGTTCATTACTCTCATTTTTCGGGTGGGTAATACCTTTTATACTACATATAAAGGTTTATTGAAATGAAAGGCGGTTTATCCCAATGAAGCCTGAAACTAGATCGGCTCCCCAAAAGCTTTCTTCACGCAAAATAACAACGGCATTCACCCTGAAAGGACGCTGGGAATCGCCCATAGCTGGGTATCTATTTATTTCCCCGTGGTTACTTGGATTTCTGCTGTTAACCTTATGGCCGATGATTCAGTCGATGTATTACTCTTTCACGAAATATACGTTGTTAGATGCGCCAGAGTGGATTGGCCTAAGAAACTATGAGCGTATTTTTGCAGACGATGAAATGTTTCGTCAATCACTCCAAATAACGATTCTTTTCGTCGTTTTATCCGTGCCCATCAAACTCTTTAGCGCTTTAATGGTTGCGATGGTACTCAATAAGAAAATAAAAGGGATTTCTGTGTATCGAACGTTCATCTATTTGCCTTCATTAATAGGGAGCAGTATTGCTGTAGCTATTCTTTGGCAAAATATTTTCGGTATTAACGGTTTTATCAATCGATTTTTAAGTTATTTCGGTATTGAAGGCATCAGTTGGATTAGCAATCCCAATACAGCTCTAGGCACCTTGATTATTCTGGTTGCTTGGCAGTTTGGTTCTTCGATGGTTATTTTCCTAGCCGGATTAAAACAAATACCTGCCGAGTTATACGAGGCTTCTTCCGTGGATGGGGCATCTAAAGTCAGACAGTTTTTCAGTATTACCTTACCTATGCTGTCGCCTGTTCTGTTGTTTAATCTTGTGCTGCAGACAATCGGTTCCTTTCAAATGTTTACCCAAGCCTTCATTATTACGAAAGGCGGACCTATTAACTCCACGTATATGTACGCTTTATACCTATATGATCGCGCTTTTTCTAGATATGAGATGGGTTATGCTTCCGCTCTGGCATGGATACTCCTAGTGGTGATTGCGATCGTAACAGCTTTAATTTTCGCCTCATCCCGTTACTGGGTATTCTATGAAACAGAAGGAGGGAGAAGAAAATGAGAAACCAACTAATTGGAGCACGGACTTTTCGAACGCATTTCTTATTAGCACTGTTTAGTCTAGTCATGATATATCCCATGTTATGGTGGGTGGGAGCTGCCTTTAAATCGAACGCGGAGATGAGCTCGCCCAGCTTCTTTCCTACAGAGTGGTTATGGAGTAACTTCAGCCAAGGGTGGGTCGCCATTCCTAAGTTTACCTTTACTCATTTTTATCTGAATACCTTTGAACTGATTGCAGGAGTTCTTGTAACGTCTATCATTTCCTGCAGCTTGGTTGCTTTTGGTTTCGCTCGATTGGATTTTCCGCTGAAAAATTTCTGGTTTTCCATTCTGATGGTCACCCTGATGCTGCCAAGTCAAGTGACACTGGTTCCCCAGTACATCATGTTTAATACTTGGGGTTGGGTCAATACGTATCTGCCTTTCTATGTTCCACATGCCTTAGCAGGCGGTATCGGAGGACCCTTCTTTATCTTCCTGTTAGTACAGTTTATTCGCGGGATTCCGCGGGAGCTGGATGAATCGGCCAAAATGGACGGCTGCAGCTGGTTCGGCATTTACCTACGAATTGTACTGCCCTTAACGAAGCCCGCGCTCGTAACGGTCGCCATTTATTGTTTCCTTTGGAATTGGGACGATTTCTTCGGACACTTGCTGTATATCAATTCGGTGAGCAAATACACCGTCGGTCTTGCTTTGAAGCTGTTCGTCGACAGCCAATCAGCGCTTCCGTGGGGACAATTACTTGCCATGTCGCTCGTTTCTATTATTCCATCACTGATTCTCTTTTTTATGGCGCAGCGCCATTTTGTCGATGGCATTGCTTCAGGTGCAGTGAAAGGATAGAATAATATGATAGGAAAAAGGTTGCGCTACCGCAGCCTTTTTTCCACTTTTATGGAAGTAAATGAGGAGGAGCTGCTGTGTTTAACTTATTCAAGCGCGTTCGAATCGGTCGCCTGTTCTTTGGAAGCTTCGCCGCATTCATTGCCGTGCTGCTGCTCATTTCCTCCTGGATCAGCTACAGCCTAACTTCACGCGAGCTAGCTGACAACACCGCTAATTATCAGCAGGATCTGTTAAATGAATTGAATAAGCGCTTGGTCACTCAGTTGAACTCTATTGAGCAGATGTCTAATGCAGCCTCTAGAAATATCGATATTATCGGGTATGATCCTCTGGAGACTGACTTATTTGAGCTAAAAAAGCGTAAGGAAGATTTGGCTAATCTACTTGCCAGCATTACCTACAGCACGACAATGGTGCAATCCATTTATTTATATATCGAACACCCGTTTGTGACAGATGCTCAGGGGCCAATTCGCGTTTATGACTTAAAGAGGGTGAAGGATGAGGATTGGTTTTCGGACATCCAAAATAATGATTTTGCCTGGGTAAAAGAACGTACGATTCAAACCAATAAAGGCTCCCTATCGGTTACTAGCTTTGCAAGAAAGCTTTATAATAACTCAGGCATCTATTATGGCTTGCTCTTACTCAATGTGAAATCATCCGAAATCCAGAATTTGATTCGAGGTGAAACGGAGGGAAGAAGCAGACTGTTAGTTGATGCTGGCGGCAGAACCATTGCTGCCATAGGTGATCCGCACTTACAAGAGAGTGAGCTGGAGAAGATTAGGTTGCTTAAGGAGAAGTCCGGAAGTGTTCATTTAAAAGCGAAACAACAAAATGAATCCTTACTCGTTTGGAGTAAATCCCCTTCGAACTGGACACTCGTTGAGGTGACACCGTGGAAGAGCATTGTCCATGGCAGTATTCGATTAGCGCTAATTCTCTTAACCATTGGCTTATCTGCCATTTTTATCGCTTCCTTTTTCACTTTCTTTATATCCAGACAATTCACCAATCCCATTCGACTTTTGGTTGCTTTTATGAATAAGCTTCCTGATCGGGGTCTTGTTTCGGACTTGCCTACAGACTACACCAACGAGTTTGGAAATTTATTTAACGGCTATCGCAAACAAATGGAACGCATTGAGGAACTTTTAACCTCATTGAAAGCTCAGCACAAGCGCCAACGAGAAGCCGAAATTAAGGCGCTGCAGGCCATGATTAATCCCCATTTTCTGTACAACACATTGGATCAATTAAACTGGCTAGCTATTGATTCCGGTCAAACTAAAATCAGCAAGATCCTTTCCTTAATGGGTAAAATGTTTCGCATCGGCCTATCCAATGGTGAGACATTGATTCCCATCGCAGACGAGATGACGCATGTCGAATGTTATTTGCAAATTCAGCAAATTCGTTGGGGTGATCGCCTGGCATTCACCATCACCGTCGATGAAACAGCCAAAGACCTCTTTATACCGAGACTTACCCTGCAGCCTTTTATCGAAAATGCGATCATCCACGGTTTTCACGGGCGAAAAAAAGGAGAAATCCGAGTAAGTGTGCAGCTGCTAGGGCAAGACATCCAATTTCAAGTTTGGGATGATGGTGTTGGGCTGCGACCCGATTGGGATCAACCTAAAGCAAGAAAAACAGGCGGTTACGGATTGCGAAACGTGAAAGAACGAATTGAGGCTTATTTCGGGCCTCCTTATGGGGTCCATATTACAAGCTCTGAAGGCAGGGGCACCGAAGTCACCATTCTATTGCCGCAAATCCAAAATAAAGAAGAAGTCGAGGAGAGGTATCATGTGGAAAATACTCATTATTGATGACGACTTTCAAGTGTTGGAAGGTATGAAGAAGGCGATTCCTTGGGAGTCCATTGACGCAGAATTAGTGGGTGAAGCCAGTGATGGCGCCGAAGGTCTAGAGATGGTCCGACAAACTCAGCCGGATATCGTGATTACGGATATTTACATGCCTGTGATGAACGGCCTGGAAATGATCGAGAAGCTCCGAGAAACTAACTTTCCCGGTGAGCTGATTATCCTTAGCGGTTACGCTGACTTCCAGTATGCAAGGCAGGCATTGCGGCTGCAGGTTAGTGATTATTTGTCCAAGCCCGTAACCATCGAAGAACTGGGTGCTGTGCTAACCAAAGTCATTAAAGAACTGGAAATGAAAGAACTAAAAAAAATAGAGCAAGAAGAAGTCAAAAGAAGGCTGATGATGTATGAGCCTTTTGTGCAACAAGAATGGCTCAAGTCGGTCATTACCGGCACCTTTAATGAAACGATTGCCGCGGAAAGCATTCAGCTATCTGAACAAGCTTACTGGCTGCAAAGAAATCACCTCGTGATGGGCATAGAGCTGATGAGCACAGTTCGCACGGCTAACTTATCGTTAATCGATTGGAATTTGTTTCGTTTTGCATTAGCCAATATTATTAGAGAAATCTTGACCGAAGATTGGCCAGAATCCGACTTTATCGAGCTTCACAGCCATCATGCTGCGATTATGTTTCATATAGAGCGTTCGAGTGGGGCAGATGAGGCGGTACGTAGGATTCAATTGATTGGCGAGCGTATCACGGACTGTGTCCTTACTTATCTGCGTCTAACGATCCGTCTAGGGCTTGGCCATATGAAGGAATCCTGGCAGGAAATATCGGATTCCACCGAGGAAGCCTTTCTAGATTTATTACAAATGACCATCATCCCGCCGCTTGCACGAGAACATCCATCTACGGTTCCATCAGAGAAGGAACTTGCTATTCGTCCAATTAAGTTTTATCAAGAGCTTGCGGAAGCGATTGTCTATTCCAAAGAAGAAACCGCTGCACAGATTGTGGAAGCTTATATCAACCGTCTGCAAACCATGTCAACCATAACCCCGGCTTACTTGCAGTATTTATGTACAGAGCTGTGGACCATATTTGCTTACTCCTTATACAGCGTAGGTATTGTGCTTGATGAACTGTTTCCAGAAATGAAGCTGCAGCCGGAAATTAGTCAAATCCAAAGACCAGAGCAATTGGAGCAATGGTTGCGGGGCAAAATTCATATTATTGCTACCAGCCGTCATTGGAACGAGAATTCCAAACATAAAGAAGCGGTTGATTTCATGATTCAGTATGCACACGATCATTATGCCGAAGAGATCAGCTTGGAAGATATGTCGAAGCAGCTTTACTTGTCTCGCAATTATTTGAATCAAATATTCAAGAAAGCGACCGGTGAAACCTTCACGAACTACGTCATACAAGTGCGGATGAAGAAGGCGCAAGCACTTCTGGCCGAAGGCAAATATTTGATTTATGAGATATCCGAGAAAGTCGGCTATAAAAACGTCCCTTATTTTAGCTCTATTTTCAAAAAATATAATGGAATTAGCCCGAGTGAAGTCAGTAAGAGTGGGTTATAACCGGGAATGTACCTATTTGTCATCATATTGTGATCAATAGTGAAAGAAGTGTGTTCATTACTCTCCTTTTTCTTCTTTTTAGTTGTCCTATAATTAAACTTGTAAAGATAATGAGGTAGTGAAAGGGGATTTTCAATGAACGTGCAGATGAGAAAATGGAGCATGCTCTCGATGACTGCCATGATAGCGCTGTCCCTAAGTGCATGTGGTTCCGGAAATACACCAAGTGCTACGGGGAGCAGCCCTGCTGCAACGCCGGCACCCGCGGCTACAACCTCCCAACCCGTTAAGCTTCGCATTGTATGGTGGGGTTCACAGGCAAGGCACGACGCTACATTAAAAGCACTAGATGCGTATACAAAGAAATATCCGAACGTGACTTTTGAGCCAGAATTTTCTGGGTTTGATGGATACGCGGATAAGCTGGCTACTCAAGCTGCAGCCAAAAATGCTCCTGATATTATCCAAATGGATCCGGCATGGTTAGCCGAGTATGCAGGCAGAAACCAGCTGGCTGACTTATCCAAAGGCATTCGTACCGAAGATATCGACAAATCGCTCGTGGATTCAGGGAAATTTAAAGATAAGCTATATGCCATCGCGCTAGGCAATAATGCAACTGGCATGATCTACAATAAGAATGCCGTTGATAAACTAGGGATTACCCCTCCCAAAAACGGTTGGACATGGGATGAATACTTCCAATTTGGTAAAGATGCTAAAGCTAAGCTTGATAAAGACAAATATGTGTTGATGGATGCAACATCCGAGTACACCACGTATTCTGCTTATCAAATTAGTCAGGGTAAAGGCTACCCGATCACCGAGGACGGCAAATTCAACTTCGATAAAGATACGTGGCTGACCTTTGTTAAGAAATATGCGGAGCTGCGAACAGCCGGAGTTATTCCTCCCGCAGAAATCGCTAGCACAGACAAAGAGTCTGATGCTAAGCTCGATCTAATGAACAATGACAGCGTATTGATGAAACGTACTTTCGCTGCGCTATTCCCAGGCTACGAGGGTGTAAAACCAGGGGCTTACTCACTTATTTCTCAGCCTAAAGGAACAAAGTCCAGTGGTTGGCTGAAGCCTTCTATGTTCTGGTCGGTAAGTGCTGATTCCAAGTATGCGGAAGAATCCAAGAAATTCATCGACTGGTTCGTGAATGATAGCGAAGCCGCAGACATTCTAACGACAACAAGAGGCGTGCCAGTTTCCAAGAAAATGCTTGATTACCTAACACCTAAGTTAACTCCAGCAGATAAATTGCAAATTGAACTCATTAAAACTGTTGCTCCTGATGCTCAGCCTTTCAATGCTGGGGCTAAAGGTTGGAGTAATTATACGGCTAAAGATTATAAGAGTATCGGTGAAAAAGTGATGTTCGGCAAAATAACGCCAGAAGCTGCTTATGATGAACTTGTGAAAAAGGCGAAGGATTATCAATAAACTCCAGATTAAATGCAAAGAGAACCCAAGCAAGGTCAGGGATGTACTCCCAGAACTTGCTTGGGTTCTCTTTGCTAAAACCTTAACATTTATCATTATTTAAGGTACGCTATAACCCTCTAGAGGACTCATTTGTTTAAAGTATCCTTTAATACAATTAGGATTAATAACACATATTTGGATATGATTCTTTTCCTTAAAACCTGCACCAGGATAAAGTTCATTCCCTTCAAAAAATACTCCTCGAACAGAATCATACTGTTTAAGGCCCGATTAAATTCATGTACTGACTGAATCACAGCACAATCCAAAAACCACAGAAGCAAATCTCGGCTCTCATTTCCACGTCCATTTTTATTGCTAGGCATCGGAGTACCCAATTTTTCCATTTTTATCTTCAATATTTCAAAGCCTCGTTTTAGCACGTCCAGCGAGCTTTGCTCTAATAAATTTAAACAATGCCCCAAATCAATAACTGCACCAATTGAAGCCGGTTCAGATATTAGATTTCTAGATCTAACGGGCTTATCCTTTAACATAAGAGCATAATCAGCTGCCCTTTTGGGGATTATTTTCCCAGAAATAAATTCCGGGTCCAAGCCAGTCGTAATCATTTTCGCTAGCTCTCATAGAATCTTGATGCATCAAAATCCTATCAGCAATCGATTGATCACATCCATGAAAGCCAAGTACGAAATTAGGCAAATTAAAGTACATCATTGTTCTTTATATTGGGGCATTAGTTTACCATCTTTATCAACAATACCGGCTTTGGTTAAGAAGTCCAGCGACTTTTCACGCGGCTCCTCAACAATCTTCTTTATATACTCATCAAGTATTTCAATATATTTATTATGTTCAGTGACCGTCATTGTCATCACCTCGACTATTAATATTCAAATTATAACACTGAACAACTCGTGCTCCCAATAGTTGTTTACCTTTCTGCTCGGTAGAGTCTTTCCAAAAAAAATAAAACACTAATGGAGCAGAACGCAAAAAAGAACGACCCTCAACGTAATGTTAAGAGGCCGTTCTTCGAGAATGCTATTTGTGCAAGCTAAGCTTACAGTTTTACAACGTTCTCAGCTTGTGGTCCGCGGTTGCCTTGAACTACGTTGAACTCAACGCGTTGGCCTTCGTCCAAAGATTTGAAACCTTCGCCAGTGATTGCGGAGAAATGTACGAATACATCGTTGCCGCCTTCAACTTCGATAAAGCCAAATCCTTTTTCTGCGTTAAACCATTTTACTGTTCCTACTGCCATGGGTAATACCTCCAAAGTTTTATTAACATGTCTTTTTTCTTGTTTCGAACAAAAAAATTACACATTGGAAAAGGTTTCATTAACTTAATGATAACCCTTTGCAATACGCAATTCAGGGTGAATCTTTAAGACTTAACATTACTTTACCACACAATATCGTGTAATGCAATTATCCCTAGAAGGGATTTCTTGCTAAAGATAAGAACTCTTCCCTGTCCTCTAATTTCAAGGCAATAGCTAGTGCTAATGCGACATCTTTCGACGGCTCGATTCGACCATTTTCGATAGAATTCAGGATGGAATAGCTGATTCCAGCCTTCTCCCCGAGCTTTCGGAGAGTTAAATTTTGCTGCTGTCTGAGCTCTTTTAATTTCGTATGAAACGCCACTGCTGCGCCCTCCTCAGCCATTTTGGTTGCCTTGCTGTCTGCGAATTTCAGCTTTAATTTTGTCGAATGGATCCTGCCATTGGGGGGGCTTGATGGTCTTGCCGGTCTCATTTTTATGAACTTGTCCATCGGGCCATACCTTGGACATATTTGCATGCTGAACAATATCAAAAATCGGTCCAGGCTCCACACCCATTTCAACCAACGTACCAAGGACAAAATATAACTCATCAATCATCGCATCCACTTCGTCTTCCAGTGTGGCTGCTTCTTTAAACTCCTGGAGTTCTTCTTCCATCCAAGCTAGACGAGCTGCTTTGCGGCTTTCGGAAAGGCGCTGTGGGGATGTGCCTACTGGATGCTCAAACGTTTCATGAAACTTTTTAACATCATCAAATGCTTTTTTTAAGGTCATTTCGTTTCTTCTGCTCCCTTGCAAACGGTTTTCTTTTATATACCATTTAAAAGTGTCCTCGGTCAACAAAAAGCCCTAACTTCGATTCTCCTATCAATGGTGATGCTTCACCATGAAAGGAGATCGAGTGAGGGCTTTGAGGAGGTAGATTGAGGCTAAGCGCGGTTTTCGCGCTTATCGCCATGGGAGCGCTCAGTTAAGCGCGGAAAACGCGCTTATCTCCGCGAGAGTGGTTCAATAAGCTCGATTTCCGTGCTTATTGGACTGCGACGCGGGCGCGGGCGGCTCGTTTTGCCACTTTAAGCGCGGTTTTCGCGCTTATTCCTGCGGCGGTACTCCAATAAGCGTGTTTTACGCACTTATCTCCACCGGAGCGCTTCAATAAGCTCGTTTTTCGCGCTTATTGGACTGCGACGCGGGTGCGGACGGCAAGCAGCTAAAGCGCAATTTTCGCGCCTTAGCTGCTTGTCCATTTTTATAAATGACGGCCAGTAATAAATCTGTCTTTCCAGTAACCCGTATTTAGATCGCGGATAACTACACCGGAACTGGTTGTGTTGCTAATAAACTTACCATTTCCTAAATAGATGCCAACGTGATTAATACGGCCTGGTTTGCTAACACTAAAGAAAACAAGATCGCCTTTTCTTAACTGCGATTTATACTTAACACGAGTTCCTAACTTCGCTTGCGCGCTTGATCCCCAAGGAATCGTGACGCCATTCTTTTTAAACACCATTTGTGTAAAAGCAGAGCAGTCTAAGATTAAACGATTCGTATCTCTTACGCCAAATCCGTAGCGAACTTTACCTATATAGTATTTTGCAGTACGTATGATACCGTCAGCTTTGCTGGCGCTCGTTGCGCTTGCACTGTAGGTTGTGGCAGCCGCAGCATCTGTTGCTGCATGAGCAGACTGTGTATTAAGGAACATCGTTCCTGAAGTTAACAAGGAAAGACTTAGGCTTATCCCCACTAACGATTTGCTAAGGCGGTTGGTTTTCACTAATAGCATGATTGGACTTCCTCCTTCATGGATCGTGGTGT
The DNA here is from genome assembly GCF_013141785.1 of Paenibacillus germinis. NCBI lineage: Bacteria > Bacillati > Bacillota > Bacilli > Caryophanales > Paenibacillaceae > Paenibacillus > Paenibacillus germinis. The sequence continues at coordinate 6,958 of NZ_WHOC01000012.1, read as the reverse complement.
GATGGGCTTGTTTGCCCTGATAACACCTTACCACACCACGATCACCCAGTATTTACCTGAAAAGGGAGAAAGACAAGCCACGCCTAGCATTATCCGCCATTCTTAGAATTCCATGAGAATTTGATGAGAATCATTCCCTTGACACATATTTATCCAATTTATCACCTGCGTTCTCCTGGCGATATTCCGAAGGGGTTACGCCGTATTTTTTGCGGAAAACTTGCGAGAAGTGGCGCATATCATGGTACCCGATACGTTCAGCCACGTCAGCGAGCTTGAGCTTGGGATTCATCAGCAGCTGCTTAGCCTGCTCCAATCGCAGGTGAATTACGTACTCCTTGAAGCCTTGACCCGTCTTCTGCTTAAAAAGCTGGCTGAAGTAGACTGAGTTTAGGTAAACGATCGAAGCGACCTTCTCTAGCGATAGATCGGCATGGTAGTGTGTGCGGATATATTGCAGGGCAACTTCTATGGAGCGATCGCTGCCGCTGGCATGGTGCTCGTAGACCTGCGTCGTAGACGCTTGCCTCATGCGTTGTACTTCTGCCGGCACTGCCTGGAAGCAATCGATCAGCTCGGAGCTCATCATCTGGAAGGGCACTTTCAGGTACTTCACGAGATGGCTGCGCAGCTCATCCACAAGAAGAGTCAAGAAGCCACCTTCTGGCAGCGTGACTAGCCCTAGCAGGCTCTTGCTGTCGTGCACCGTCACGAAGCCCTTGCCGTAGCGCTCGATAAGCTCGAGCAGGACGTTCTCGATAATGAAATTTTCGAGGAAGACGGGCTTATCGGTCTCCATTTTAACCATGATGAGGTGAAAATAAGGATGCTGCTCCATGAAGGGTCCCATATCGATGCGGCCCGTGTCCAAACCTTGCGCAAAGCGCTGGAAGACGGCTTCCTGCAAGTATTTGCGGTTGGCCTTCAGCAGTTCGGCCTCTTCGATCAGCTCCGTATCACGCGTAACTTCTTCGCTAAGCTTGCTGATCATTTCGATCAAAACCTCTTTGCCGATCGGCTTAAGCAAATAGTCCTTCGCCCCTAGCCGCACTGCCTCCTGTGCATAGGTAAACTCCGAATAGGCCGAAATGACAACCCATTTCACATGGGGGTGGCGGCTCCGAGACATATTCATAAGCTCTAGGCCAGTCATGCCCGGCATCAGAATGTCTGTGAGAACGATGTGAATCGGATGGCTCCGTAGCAGCGTGACGGCTTGCTCCGCATTCGCGGCCAGATGAACCCGATGCTCGGGGAAACGGTTCTGCAGCGTACGCTGAATGCCCTCTCGTATGACTGTTTCATCATCTACGATGAGAATGTCCATGGTTTACATTCCTTTCCTAGGAAGCGGCATCGCGATGATGACCGTTGTTCCTTCCCCTTGTTTACTATGAATACGGAGCCCGTAGGCATCTCCAAACATTAACGTTATGCGGCGGTGAACATTGGTGAGTCCAATGCCCCGCCTTGTTTTCACAGAAGGACTTGCCGCTTGGATGGAGCTTGGCGCTATAGGCTGCTCCATTTTCATCGAGGCCACTCTACCACTTACCTCCGTTGTGTCAGCGCGCAGCAGCTCCTGCATCTCCTCTAAGGTGCTCTCCGGGATGCCGACCCCGTTATCCTTAACAATGATATGAAGCTCTTGCTCATGGACCTCCGTAAATACACAGAGATTACCCGGCTCACGGGATGGCTCCAGCCCATATTTAACAGCATTCTCGATGATCGGCTGCAAGGTCATTTTCGGGAGGATGACATCCAGATAATCGGGATCAATTTGTATGTCTGTGCTAACTCTACCCTCTAAACGGCTTTCAATAATCGTGATGTAATGCCGCATTTGATCCAGCTCCTGCTGCAGCGTCGTCTTAGACGCTTCCTGCCAGTCGCTGCTGTATCGAAACATGTGGGACAGGGCTAAGATCACCTTGCCCAATCGATCGTTCTCCCGCTCATCCAGCATCCAATAAATCATATCCAGTGTGTTATAGAGGAAATGAGGGTTAACCTGCGATTGAAGCGCCTGCAGCTCCGCATTCTTCTCACTCATGGAGGCTAGAGTAATACGTTCAATGAGCTCATCCATCCGATTCACCATCCGGTTAAAGGATGATACCAATGAATTGATTTCCTCGAAGGACTTTACCGTTACTGAGCCTTTGAAGTTCCCCATCTCCACTTGCTTCATCTCACGAATCAGCAGCTTGAGCGGTGAAGCGATGTTCCGGGAAATAATGCTCGCCAGGACCGTCGATAGAATGACCAGTGCAATAATAACGAGGTATAAATACTCTCTAGTCCTCACAACCTCGGCGTTGATATCCTCTTTTGGAGTCAAACCAAGCACAGTCCAATCGGACATCTTCGCTTTCGCAGCGACGAGGAGATGATCCGTTCGATCATCAACGATGATCTCATTCGTTTGAGGACGCGGAAGCCCGCTGAAAAAAGGAGGAATGACTTTCTCTTCTGCGGTAGAAGCAATCATCCGATCTTCCCGGTCAACAATATACACCTGGCTGTTCGGGCTGATGGTGACATTCGAAAGAGCGGCAAGAATCGGCTGCGGATTCGTTTCAATGAGCATAACGCCTATCACCCGGTGGTCGGTTAAATCGTACAGCTTGCGCCCGAATATGAATAACGGATCCTTCTGAAACTGATTGATGACAGAGCCTTGGAAAAGCCCAAGCCATACCATTTCTCCCGATGAATCCTGCAGCTTCCGGTACCACTCCGAGGATGGATAGTTCGTGTCCATAACACTATGGAATCCTCGTTCGTAGTTATAGTTTTTGCCGGCATTCGTAATCACATGAATTCCGACAATATCATCGCGCGAGTAATAGATAGCCCCTAAGATATTGGTAATCGTGCGCTCATTAATAATGCTAACAGCTTCATCCTTATTGGTGTCGCGATCCTGGATTAATCTGAGCATCTCAAAATTGCTGTTCAGTGATTTCGTGATACTATCATAGCCTTGCAGCAGCAAATCAAATAAACCTACCGTTTGAGAAATATTTTTCTCCGCCAAATCACTAATTTTACTATGGATAATTTGCGTTGTTTTTTTATAATAGAGCACGCTTCCCAGGAGAACGAGAACTAACATACAGGAGATAAATAGCAGAAATAGCCGGTTATGAATGGAGTGTAGGCCTCGTGTCACTTCGTTGTCGGTCCCCTTTCGTTATAAGCTACTTCCCATTTTATCATAGGCATCCCAAGAAACAGCAAAAAGAGAGGGGTGAAATTAACCCTTCACCGCTCCCGCTACCATACCTTTTGTAATTTTATCTGCTAACAAGAAATAGATGAGAATGACCGGCAGTGCGCCCAGTACTAAGAAGGCACCGATTGCTCCGTAATTGACCGAATATTGACTAACGAAGCTGTTCACCCCGAAAGGCAGCGTCTTCAGCCGCTCGGACGAAATGAAAGTCGCCGCGAGAATGTATTCGTTCCAAATACTAATGAAAGTTAAAATACAGACTGTCATCATTGGAGGAATGGAAATCGGTAAGATGATACTGCGGAAGATCCGGAAAACCCCCGCGCCATCCATGACGGCGGATTCCTCAATCTCACTCGGAATGGATTTCATAAATCCACTGAGGATAAAGACCGCTATCGGCGTCTGGAACGCTATATAAGGAAGAATAATCGAAATATGCGTGTTCAGTGCGTGTAGATTTTTGAAAATAATCATGAGCGGCAATAGCGTTGCCTGCAGCGGAACCATCATTCCGATGAGAAAGATGACCATCACGACCTGACCGTATTTCCACCGGAATCGGGCGATTGCGAACGAGGTAAGGGAACTGAGCAGCAGGACGCTCACCATCGTAACCGAAGTGACGAATAGGCTGTTTTTCAAATATTGAAAATAGTGTCCCGCCTTGATCGCATCCGTGAAATTCTTCCATTGAAGCGTATGAGGGAGAGCAAAAAATTGGCCTGACAGGATTTCTTCATTGCTTTTTAATGAGTAAATGGCCAGCCAAAGCAGCGGATATACTTGCGTAACCACGAGTAGGGAAAGAAAAGCGATCACGATGATTTTGACGATAGAGAAGCGTTTGCGTCTCCGAATGGTTGCAGGCTTAGCCGAAGCTATTTCCCGTGCGGTCTGCATGGTAACACTCCCCTCCTTCATGAAAATCTTCTCTCTAGTCGGTTGAATACCGCATTAATAATAACCGTTGCGATCAAACACATGCCGACCAAGAAAGCCGCAATCGCGCTTCCGTACCCATATTTCATGGAGAGGAAGGACATGTTGTACATATGCGTGGAAATCACGTCTGTCGCGTGTGCCGGTCCCCCTGCGGTCATGACCATGACCATGTCGAACGCTTGCAGCGAGCCGATAAATGCGAGGACGATCGATATTTTAAAAATCGGAATATTCATAGGGAAAGTAATGTGCCAGTCGGCTTTAAGCCCCTCGGCTCCGTCAATCCGAGCTGCCTCATAAATATCAGCAGGGATGTTCTGAATACCGGTAAACTGGATCAGCGTATGGTAACCCAAGTACTGCCATAAGGCTACAAAATAGAGAGAATACATCGCAATCTTAGGATCTGTCAGCCACGATCTCGTCCAACCATGTAAATTCAACATATCGAGCACTTGATTGAGCATGCCCCCCATCGCGGCGGGGTTATAGATGGTTTTCCACAATTGACCGATGATGACGACGGATAAAATAACAGGTAAAAAGTAACTCGAAACGAGAAAATTCGGTTTTTTGATAAATCGGTTCAGGAGAATAGCCACACCTAAAGCGACCGGAATTTCAGCCATGGAAAACACAGCAAACATCAATGTACGGCGAACAGACGGCCAGAATACAGGGTCTGCGAAAAGCAGCGTTTGAAAATTTTTGAGACCAACGAATGTCGACTCGCCAATTCCGTTCCAATCCAGCAGTCCACTGTAAAGAGACACAAGAATCGGGACGAAAACGAGACTAACATAGATCAGCAAACACGGTAATACAAACATGGCAATTGTCCACTTGGAGACTCTTAACACATTCACTTGGCTCGCCTCCTTCCTGGCATATACCAATCGGAATTCACCTTCAGCCCATCGCGGCGCTCAAGATAAATTCCGATTCGGCTGCTAATTCATCTTATTTTTTATTCGTTTCGTAAGCGGTTTGGTGTTCTTTGCCCACTTCAGCAGGATCTTTCTTCTGTACGAAAAGGTTTTGTATACTTGTTAAGTGTCCTTGCGCTGTTCCTGGGTTCATCGTATTGTCGAAGGCAAGATCGCCGCCTTTTACTTGTTTGAACAAGCCAAGCACTTCCATCGCCATATCGGAGTAACCAGCGGCTTTGAAGTCGCCATCTACTTTTTGTGCGATACCTACAGCACCTTTTACAGCAAAAGCTTCTTTAGGGAAGTTCAGCATGAAATAGTTCAAGAAATCTTTGGTTTCTTTCAAATGTTTGCTGTTTGCAGAAATAGCGAACGCGCTTCCTGGAGCAAGCATGAACTCGTCTGGGTTCCCTTTACCTTTAACCGTTGGGAATTTGAACACGCCAACTTTACCATTAACGGAAGATGTTTCGATTCCGCCTGTTGCCCAGCTGCCCATGAAGTACATAGCGGCTTTGGCGGTTTTGAACAAGTTTTCGCCTGCGTTGTAGTCAAAAGATGTTGCGCCCTCTTGGAATGCGCCAGCTTGAACCAAGTCTTGGAAGCTGCTTACTGCTTCTGTGAATGCCGGATCAGCGAACGTCTTTTTGCCATCAACGACAGATTGCAGGAAGCCAGGACCGCCATTTGTGCGAAGCAGTACGTTCATGAACAAGAAGGAACCTGTCCAGGAATCTTTTTCACCGATCGCCATTGGCTGAATGCCTTTGCCTTTGAGTGTTTTTACCGCTGTAATCATTTCTTCGAAAGTCTTCGGCACTTCAACGCCAGCTTGCTTGAATAGATCTTTATTGTAATAAACGACTGCAATGTTATTACCGTCAGGTAGTGCGTAGATGTTGTTGTTGAACGTGTACCAGTTCAGAATACCTTCTTGGAACGTCCCCTTTAATCCGTTTTGATCAACCATGTCGTTCAGTGGCGCGAACAGGCCAGCATCGACGAAAGGTTTCATTTGCGCAGCAGGATTCACGATCGTGATGTCGGGAACCTCTTTGGAAGCGGCTTGCGTTTTAAGCTTCAGCTTTTGTTGATCTGTGTTTAGGGAGTCAAGCTCGATCTTGATGTTCGGATTTTTCGTTTGGTAATCGTTAACGATTTTCTTCAACATGCCGTTCTTTGGATCGGTTGGATCCGGATATATATTCTGGAACGTGATCGTAATGTTCTCCTGCTTTTTAGCTTGTGCTGTCGCCGTCGGTGCCGCGCTTGTTTTCGTATCTGTTGTGCTGCCGTTCGTGCTTCCGCCTGAACCGCATGCTGTTAAGCTGATAGCCAGAAAGCTAGCTGCAACGACGCTTAGTGCTTTATATTTAGTTACCAATGTGAATCCCCCTCGTTTGTTTGGTTGTTCTTGATGTCCTTATTATCGCTCGAAAATGGTAACCCTTACAATGTGGGAACTATAGGTATGATGTTTGATTTTTATAGGTTTATGTTGGGAATGGGGGAGGATGGTGGGAGTAACCGATGGAAACGAAGGATGGGAGTCACAAGCGGGAGTGAGGAAGAATTGATGGATGGAGGTGACTTGTGGGATTGCTGATGTGTGGAGGCAAGTAGGAGGGACTAAATGAGACTGCTGGTGTGAGGTCGCTGGTTCGAGTGACGTATGGGACTGCTGGTGTGGAGGCGGCTGGTTCGAGTAGCTGGTGGAGTGACGGAGTAGAATCTGCAGGCGGGAGCGACGGAGTAGAATCTGCAGGCGGGAGCGACGGAGTAGAATCGAAAGGCAGGAGTGACTGGTTGATAGCGACTGGTGGGAGCGACCCAAGTTGTATTT
>NZ_WHOC01000071.1:0-6505 GCF_013141785.1 Paenibacillus germinis | reverse complement strand
ATCGAGATTAAATCCTCGAGATCTTCCCCCGTATTGTCGAATTTTTTGAGGTTGTGAACACGAAGCAACGTAAATTTTCCCAACTAATCTCCCGTTACAGTATCAATCTCATGCTGCAGATGAGACGCACCAATGGAAAGACCTATCAATAGCCGGTTTCGTTTTCAGTTACTCTGCAATCATACATTGAAAAGGGCTTTCCCCAGCTTCTTGAAATGTAAAACAAATTGCCCGTAAAAATGAATGCATCCAGATTTGACCCGGCTCAAGGCGACCATTGTGACGGAAATATTGTTTTACTAAATGTGCTTGCAAGCAGATGAAGAAATGTTTCTTGGTTCTTCCTGTTTCCGCATGCATTAAAAGCCCACCTTGAAGTCGGGAAATATTATACATAGAACAAAGGATGTATGTTCTTGTCTAGTATCGGTAAAGGATGTAAATTCTTGTCTTGTAAAAAAGACAAGAATTTACATCCTTTAAAATAATAAAAACCGCGCTGCGCGAGGATCTCTATAGATATATGTACTTGTCCTCTTACTTGTTAAGATATTTATTTTAATTTAGTGTCATAGACGTGACGATGGCTGGAGAATATTTTCGGAAAGAGAATTGTGAGTTTAGGATTGTTCTATAGTTATTTAACAAGAAAATAATTACATTAAACTTTCAATAATTCTTCTGTTACTATCATCCAATTGAATTATACCAGCCATTGGACCAAGCCATCTTGGGATGACTAAAAATGGATTTAAAGTGGTTCTATTCTCGTAGATAGCATAGTACATTACCCTCCCCTTTTCAACCTTTGTCTCATAGTTACTGATGAATCCTCTTTCAACGATTATCCCTTTTTTTATTAAATATAAGTAGTACGAAACACCACCGCTCTCTATGTCTTGTCTCAAAACGTCACAACTTGGTGCACTGCTATTAAAAACATATTTATCTTCTCGATCTGGATAGTATTCATTGTTTTTTCCACGACTTCTAAACAAGTATGTTTTCATAAAAGCTCCCCCACAATGTTAATATCAGCCACACTATCATTAACTTGACCTAATTACTTATAAATTGAAGTGTAAGCAATGCTAATATAATATTAAATTATCAGTTGTCCATAAAGTATCCTAAAAACATGCATAATTAACACAAAAAGTGAACTTTTTCGATATTTCCAATATTCTCTAGAAGAAGTACGCTGCAAGCCGTATAGCTAATTTTTAACGTCGGATCATCTTCACGTAAGTGGAGAGATCTTTATTATCATTTCAGTTTTTCTTATTATCGTTTAATCAAGATATTCAAGATATCTTATTTGACATTAAGAATTCACGAACTAGCCAAGGCCTAAAACAATTCTTCGTCGATGACGTGATTGTTCCCAAGTCGCACACTATCATCAAGAATGGATTTCAGAATTCGTTCATCATAATTGATAAAGAAGTGTCTAGTTGCGGGCTGACCTTTCAGTAATTTCCGAATGAGACCGAGCTCTACGAGTGACTTCACCGCTTTCTCCTGTTGATGTCTGCTCAAAGTCGCGCTACATTCCATGTCCTCAATAGTACAATAAAAATAGCCGGCATCCACTTCCCTCGACTTGCAAAGTAGAAGCTTTTGCTGACCAGTTCTGCATAGAAAACTGCTGCTGGAATACCAATTCTTCTTGCTAGTTCCTTGTTTATCACCCAAACCACCTGCTAAAAATAATGGATATTTTGGTAAAGTATGGTTGAAGCTGATCTCCACATGGGCTCATGGCGGTCAACTTGTTACACTACGCGATGAGAGATTGCATCTTTTTCAATGGATCTACCGGCCGTTTCGACTATACCAGCTAGTTGTGCCTGACTTGATTAGACACGCAATAATAAAAAGAGCTAGCAAAAATACCGCTAACTCTCGTATTGATCAATTAATGGCCTAATTACAATCTTTGAATCAACCAATAAAATGCCAGTACAAAAATAAGGCAAGACGTTGAAATCATCATTTTACGATACCATGGGAACCTTCGCAGCCAAATCAAGAGAGGCAATAATAGGCATAAGATTATGATTTGCCCTGTTTCTACACCTAAATTGAACATCAGGAGCGAGCCAATCAGATTGCCCTTCGGAAGTCCTGTTTCAGCCAAAGCACCGGCAAAGCCCATGCCGTGAATCAGGCCAAATAGGGCTGTCAATATCCACCGCCATTTCGCCTTTTGAACAAACATATTTTCCACGGCCACGTAACAGATGGTCGCCGCAATCAACGCTTCGACCCAAGACGGGATGACATGGATGCGGCCCGATGCCACCAAGAATAGTGTAATGCTGTGGGCAATAGTAAAAGATGTAACAATTTTCAAAGCATCCTTGAAGCGAGATGCGATTAATACCAAGGATAACAAAAACAGCAAATGATCATAACCAATCAAAATGTGTTCGATTCCAAGCTTAAAGTATTTCCACAGAACAGCGCCAGTCTTAGGCTGAGGAAGGTTGACCAGAATATCTCGCTTAGCACTATCAATAATATCATTCTGTAAATTTTCCCCTGAACGGACTATGAGTGTACTCGTATGAGCAGGCGCGTCATCAAACACCATATTGTAATGAAGATTAAATTGTTCGATCACTTCATCAGCGGTAAACCTCAGTTGAAACACCACAGCATTTGTGGAACTCCTTTTTGCCACCTTCATCGAAAGAATTTCCATCTTTAAGGGCTTTGAATCCACATCTATACGCAGACCCTTCTGTACATACGATTCGAGACTCTCTTTTTGCGAGGTCAATTCCTCATTCTCCAGCTTATTATCACCGTTGGAATCGAAATTTTGCATCAAATCTAATTCATCAAAATAAAGGTCATAGAGTATCTCGTTCCCTTTAACATTTAACGACGATAAGCCCGTGCTTACAAAATGCGCAAATGCAGTTGTGGCAGTGCCTAAGCATAAGCATAAAAAGATAATTATCAAATACAAGAGTGAGCGCCGGTTCATAGCTGTACCCCTTTTTTGTTTAGTCAAGTTCCTTAAGAGGATCGTAATTCGCGTGAAGATACGGCGATTCCGGGACTGTAATTTTCTCAACCTGGTCAGCTTTTATCATGATGATATCATTGCCGTTGTAACTGCCGCTTTGGATCGTGCCTGTGACCTTGACCCAAGTATCTTTGGTGTAGTTCTGAGCTGCCGGGAAATCGATCATGGCCCCATATGGCATGGCATCTGCGGAGCAGCAGTTTATGACAAAACGTCCAACGACAAACTCATTGCTTTTCATCTTCTCTTCACGGAAAACAAAACCGCTGATCTCGATTTTTTTTCCTATGAAATTATTTTTGAACAAATCAATCGATGAGAGAATTTCTTTATACAGGGACGGTTTGACTACGATCAGATCTTTTTTATAAAGATTCATCCCGATCTGGGAAAGTTCCTTTTGCCACTCATCGTGGAACATTTGCTCAATCTCCGCATCGGTATTGGCTGTACCTGTTGCTGCCGGGAGCGCCGCCGGCCTTGGGACTGTACTGGCGCTGCTCTTGGGCCGCTCCTGCTTCACAGTTGTGAGATTCATCCCTTTGGCCGAAGCTATAGCGCTGCCTAACGCAGCATTCGGAAGGCAAAAGCCGACGAGCAAAGGGAGAATCAGCAATCCGTACGACAACGTACTTCGAACAGCAGATTGAGGAACAGGTTGTTCACAGTCGCAGGCCACTCGTTTGCCCTGGTAGATACGAATGGCTGAATAACCTTGAAAACAGGCAATAACATATAAGGCAACAGCAGCTACTTTGACATAGATCATCATGCGTGGCGCTAAGTAATACTGGAGCGCATCGGTTTTGGTCAAAAATACGATATAGGACGAAAATCCAAGCAAAATAATCGTACGCAGTAAATAATGCAAGCTCAGCAAGCGATTTCCCTTCATCCAAGGACCTCCCAAAGAAGCGATCCCGCAAGGACGGTAATCGCAACAAGCATAGACAAGACGAGTACGAATCTTGTTTTAAATACGGCGAGCAACATTAAAGTGCTTTTAAAATCCAGCATTGGACCTATCACGAGAAATGTCAACAAAGACCCCGCACTGAAAGTCGACTGAAAGGATGAAGCGACAAAAGCGTCTGAAGTTGAGCATAACGACAGCACATAGGCGAAGCCCATCATAAATAAATGCGAGCTTAGCGGACCTTGTCCGACGGCGACCAAACTTTCACGATGCATAAAGATTTGGATGAGAGCGGTCATCAGGGATCCGAAGACAAGATACTTGCCCATTTCAAAAAACTCGTCCGAGGCATGGACAAAAAGATTTGTTAATTTACTTCCTTGATGCTGATGTCCTTCCAAAGATGTTTGCGCCGATAATTGTTCTTTGCTGTTGCGCAGAGGGTTGCTTTTCAGGAACCGGTACAATAGTACACCGATGACAGCAGCGGCAGCAAAAGCAAGCCCCATTCGCGAATAAGCCATAGCAGGATGATTGCGAAAGGCCAAATAAGTGGCGGAAAACACAATCGGATTGATAATGGGTCCCGTAAGAATGAAAACGACGGCGACATATACCGGCATTCCTTTCAAAATCAGTCTTCTGACGACGGGAATCATGCCGCATTCGCATACGGGAAAAAGAATGCCCAATAAACAGGCGAAGATAATGCCCAGAATTGGATTGGAAGGAATCCAGCGACGAATCGTTTGTTCGGAAACAAAACTTTGCAGCAATGCGGACAGCAATACGCCGAGCAAAACGAAAGGGATAGCTTCCAATATAATGCTGATAAAAATGGTTTTGAAAGATTGGATTTGTTCGGTAGTCACAAAGGAAAGTAACGGCGCGCCTTTATTAATAATAACGAAGACGATAAGGAGGAAGCAGATTGCCGCAGCGGTGTGAATACTGAATCGAGTGTAGGTGGACGGCATATTCACAATCTCCTTTTAGTAATGATGACTAGAACATATTGCTATTATTTCAAGCTGTCCAAGAGTACTTTCACTTGAGGACTCAGGTTTAATGCATTCAGAATGATCGTAAGTGCCTCTGCACGTGTTGATGTGCCTTGCGGATCAACTATCCCATTGTTTTTGCCACTGATGATGCCAGCTTCTGCCGCATCTTTGATTTGATTCTCAGCATATGAGCTTGCGCTTGCCATATCCGTCAAGTTGCCCTTGGAAACATCTTTGTCCAGCATACTCAAGTTGATAATACGGGATATAATAACGACCATTTCTTCACGGCTGATCGTTTTGTACGGCTTGAATGTAGCGTCTTCGTAACCGGCAATCACCCCTGCGCCAGCGAGTTTCTCGATGGCGGTTTTAGCCCAGTGACTATCAATATCGTTCAGAATAACCGATGGATTAGTGCCGCCGTTGATATCGAATATGCGAGAAATGATCATTGCAAACTCGGCACGTGTGATTTGATCATCCGCATGGAATGTTCCATCCTCATAACCATCAATAAAGCTCAGTTTCACAAAAGTATTTATGGTCTTTTCACCCCAGTGTCCTTTAATGTCAGTCATTTCAACCTTTACATCAGCCTTCTTGGCTTCCTCTACTTTGGAAGAGATCGTATCAACAAGTTTACTCTCATTGACAATATCGCTATTGAATACATTATTTTTGTTGTTATTATTGTTGTTATTGTTGTTGTTGTTGTTATTATTATTGTTGTTATTATTATTGTTGTTGTTGTTATTATTGTTGTTGTTATTATTGTTGTTGTTATTATTGTTGTTGTTATTATTGTTGTTGTTATTATTGTTGTTGTTATTATTGTTGTTGTTATTATTGTTGTTATTATTTTTACCGTTGTTACCGTTATTTCCGTTGTTCGATGATGTATCACTCTTTGCACTTACCTCTATACTCCATTCACTGGCTCCTGCGGAATTCTTTGCCCTCACCTTGTAGGTATGGGTTGAGCCTGCTTCAAGACCTGTGTGTGCGAACGGACGCTGTCCAGTACAATATCGGCCGATCCCTGATTTACCGCATGAAATGGCAGCGTAACCAGCGTTACATCGCCGTTCTGGCCAGGAACGTTGCCTTGTTGCGTATATGCGATTTGAATTTTGTTCCCCTCTACTTTAGGCCCCACTGTAAACTTTGAAAGTCATTTTTTCGAAACTCTAAACGGCTTGTATCAAACGATAAATTAACTTCAAATGCGTACATGTCACTTAATTGTTTTCCTTCTACCTTCACTTCAAAGTTATTACCCACCGATATGCTTGGCTCCGTGATGGAAAGTAAAAAACTCGGACTAGCGTTTGCATGAATAAGAGGCTGGGGGAGCATGAACACAATCAAAAGCAACGTCAGACTGAATGCGAGAAATTTTTTAACATCAAAGTAATCCACCCTTCCAAAAAGTGTTAGTGTAATTGGCCATATCGGCGACGGAAGGGGGAGATAAGCTCCCCCCACTTCACTGCCGATCAATCCTCAATTTCGCTAATGCGATCAATTTGACTTTTCAACAATCTG